>NZ_LUGJ01000037.1:0-16346 GCF_001682955.1 Megasphaera sp. DISK 18 | reverse complement strand
CAACATTTATTATAGAACCAGTTTTCTCTACGCCAAAAAGGTCCCGCACCGAAGTATCGGGACCCTTCCTGTCAGCCAAGGGCTTCCCTTCAAAAAGATACAAAAAAGGGGTCTCAGAATGGAAACCCATTGTGAGATACCCCTTTTTAATTGCATAGGTTTGACGAAAATATCTTGGAAAAATATTAACGTTTCGAGAACTGAGAAGCTTTACGAGCTTTCTTGAGGCCGTATTTGCGGCGTTCTTTTTCACGCGGGTCACGCGTGAGGAAACCGGCTTTTTTCAGTGCCTGACGGAAATCGCTGTCGACTTCCAACAGAGCGCGGCTGATGCCGTGACGGATTGCGCCGGCCTGGCCGGACGGACCGCCGCCCTTAACGTCAGCGATGACGTCGTACTGTTCGGTTACACCTGTGAGTACGAGGGGCTGTTTAATAACCAATTCCAGCGTTTTACGACCGAAATATTCGTTCAATTCTTTTTTATTGACGGTGATATTACCCTGACCCGGAACCAGACGAACTCTAGCAACGGATGTCTTTCTACGGCCAGTGCCGTAGTACTGTGCTACTGCCATGAAATCTTCCTCCCGGTATTAATTAGCGAATGTTTAACTTCAAAACTTCAGGTTGCTGAGCCTGATGCGGATGTTCAGCGCCTGCATAGACGTTCAGTTTACGGTACATCTGTTCACCCAATTTATTTTTCGGGAGCATACCGCGAACTGCCATTTCAACAACACGTTCCGGCCGTGTTTCGAGCAGATGGCCGGCCTGAGTGAATTTAGATCCACCGGGATAACCGGAATGATGGAAATAGGTCTTCTGGATTAATTTCTTACCAGTCAATTTAACTTTTGCTGCGTTGACTACAATTACAAAATCGCCTGTATCGACATGCGGGGTAAAAGTAGGTTTATGTTTTCCCCGAAGAACTTTAGCTACTTCGGCAGCAAGACGGCCTAATGTCTGGCCTTCAGCGTCAACAACAAACCATTTACGTTCGATGTTGCCTGCATTGGCCATAAATGTAGTTTTCATGCTGTGTAATTCCTCCCTGATTAACTAACTGACCAAGCTTTTGGTGCTCTTTCTCCGGGGCTAATGGAGTCCAAGTGAAAAGCTTACTTATTTATTTTACAGATTTCACTGCTCCTTGTCAACAATTATTTTACTTTTCCAGCGTTTTTTCGGGAAAAGACCGGATAAAAACGACGTTTCAGCCTCGGCATAGTTGTCGATACCGTTTTCGCATACTATATACATCATTATATATTTAAGCAGTACCTTTATATTAGAACGTTTAACTTAAATTTTCTTGAATTTTTTTCGAAAAATCATTTGACAAGACCTCGTTTTGATGATAGACTTACGTCAACAACTTGATAGTGTTGCAATGAAGAGAAGAGTACACGATAGGATTTGGCACAGAGAGTTCCCATTTGGTGAAAGGGAATGCAACGAGCATCGTGGAAGATGGACTCCGAGCAGGCTGGTCGAATAATTAGACCGTCCGGGCGCACCCGTTACAGTGCTAAGGTATTGAGGGCAAGATTTGCCTGCGTACCTGAAGAGGCTTATCCTGTGAAGGATAGGTGAAATTGGGTGGTATCACGGTGCTTCCGTCCCTTACATAGGGATGGAAGCTTTTTTTATTACAAGGCTTTCAAGTTTATACTACATTATATTTTTTAAGATATCAGGGGGAAATGTATTATGAGCGAAAACAAAAACTACAAATTCGAAACGTTACAACAGCATGCAGGTCAGGTTCCGGATCCGACGACGGGTTCTCGTGCCGTTCCTATTTACCAGACGACGTCTTACGTCTTTAAAGATACGCAGCAGGCAGAAGACCGCTTTGCATTGAGAGATCCGGGCTTCATCTACAGCCGTTTGACCAATCCGACCCAGGACGTCCTGGAAAAACGAATCGCCGCGCTTGAAAACGGCACAGCCGGTCTTGCTACGGCCAGCGGCGCATCGGCTATCGCCTACTCCATCATCAACTTAGCCGGTGCCGGCGACGAAATCATCGCCGCTCCGACCCTGTACGGCGGCACGGTCGAACTCTTTACGGAAACGTTCAAACATCTCGGCATTACGACGCACTTTGCCGATCCCGATGATCCGCAGTCCTTTGCCAAATACATCAACGACAAGACCAAAGCCATTTACCTCGAAAGCCTCGGCAACCCGGCCATCAATATTCCCGACTTTGAAGCCATCGCAGCCATTGCCCATGAAAACGGCTTGCCGGTCATCGTCGACAATACCTTTGCAACGCCGTTCCTCTTCCGTCCTCTCGACCACGGTGCTGACATCGTCGTCCATTCTGCTACGAAATTCATCGGCGGCCATGGCACGACCTTAGGCGGACTCATCGTGGAAAACGGTAAATTCGATTGGGCTGCTTCGGGCCGCTTCCAAGAATTCGCTTCGCCGGATCAGTCCTATAACGGCGTCAACTTCGCCAAGGATATTCCCGGCGCCGGCTTCGTCACCCGCATCCGCGCCAAAGCCCTCCGCGACCTCGGTGCCTGCATCAGCCCGTTCAACGCCTGGCTCCTCATCCAGGGCCTTGAATCGCTGTCGCTGCGCATCGAACGCCACGTTGAAAACGCCCAGAAAATCGCTGATTTCTTAGAAAACAGCCCGAAAGTCGCCAAGGTCAACTATCCGTCCCTGCCGTCTTCGCCGTACTACAAATTGGCTCAGAAATACTTCCCCAAGGGAACGGGCTCCATTTTCTCCTTCGAATTGAAAGACGGCTACACAGCAGCCCGTAAATTCATCGACAGCGCCGATATCTTCTCGGACCTGGCCAACGTCGGCGACTCCAAGTCGCTCCTCGTTCACCCGGCTTCGACGACACATCAGCAGCTTTCCGAAGAAGCACAGCGTGCCTGCGGTATTACGCCGGGTACGGTCCGCATCTCCATCGGCCTCGAAAACATTGAAGACCTCTTAGCTGCCGTAGAAAAAGCCTTAGCTTCGATTTAAGTATAGCCTGATAAAGGAGGGACAGACGATGCCGATTAAAATTGCTGACGGCCTGGCCGCCAAGGAAAAATTACATGACGAAGGAATCTTCACCATTGATAAGGGTCTGGCCCTCCATCAGGACATACGGCCCCTGCACATTCTCATCCTCAACTTAATGCCTTTAAAGAAGCCCACGGAGCTCCAGCTCCTGCGCCTGCTCGGTGACTCGCCGCTCCAGGTCGAAGTCGACTTCTGCCATACGGAAATGCATCAGAGTACCCATACCGATGCCTCTTACCTCGATGAAAACTACTGCGTCTTCGAAGACATTAAGGACCGCTACTATGACGGCCTGATCATTACCGGCGCGCCGGTCGAACAGATTCCCTTTGAATCCGTCGACTACTGGCCGGAAATGAAGACCTATTTCGACTGGGCCAAGACCCATGCCTTTTCAACGCTCCTCTTCTGCTGGGGTGCCCAAGCCGGGCTCTACCACTACTACGGCATCCACAAACGGGATCTGTCTTCCAAGCTTTTCGGTATCTTCGAATACCAACTGACTCAGAAGCACCATCCCCTCCTCCGAGGCTTCGATGACCGCTACTTCATTCCCCAGTCCCGCCATACGGCCATAGATGACATTGCCGTCTACAACACACCGGAACTGGAAATCCTGTCTCGGTCCGCCGAAAACGGCATCAACATCATCGGTACGCCGGACCACCGCCGCTTCTTCGTCCTCGGCCACTTCGAATACGACCGCCGGACCCTCGAAGAAGAGTACCTGCGGGATAAGAAAAAAGGCCTTCCCATCGCCGTCCCCAAGCACTATTACCCGGGCGACAACGATACCAAGGAACCGTACTTCACATGGTGCAGCTACGCCCACCTCTTCTACCACAATTGGCTGAATATCGTCTATCAGGAAACGCCTTATGAATTGGAATCGATTCACAGCCTCGCTTCCTGCGGCCATTAACAGACAGAAAATCACCTCCCAAACAATATGGGAGGTGATTTTTTTATATGCCGTAATAAAAGTTTCTTATTTCGTACCGAAGATACGGTCGCCGGCATCGCCGAGGCCGGGAACGATATAGCCCTGGTCATTCAAGGTATCGTCGAGGGCGGCAACGTAGATGCGAACGTCCGGGTGATCGGCGTTGACCTTCTGAACGCCCTGAGGCGCGGCTACCAAGCACATAAGCTTAATGTTCTTGATACCCTTATCCTTGAGCAGGGTAATGGCTGCCGAAGCACTGCCGCCGGTAGCCAGCATGGGATCGACAATGATGAAGTCGCGGTTTTCAACATCAGGCAGTTTGCAGTAATATTCAACCGGTTCCAGAGTCTGCGGGTCGCGATAGAGGCCGATATGACCGACTTTCGCCATGGGGATGAGGTTCAGCATCCCCTGAACCATGCCCAAACCGGCGCGAAGAACGGGGACGATGCCCAGTTTCTTGCCGCTGATCTGCTTGCCCGTCATCGTAGCGACCGGCGTTTCGATAGCTACATTTTCCAACGGCAGGTCCCGCGTGATTTCATAGCCCATGAGCATGGTAATTTCTTCTAAGAGGTTGCGGAAATCCTTCGACCCCGTTTCTTTTTTGCGCATGAGCGTGATTTTATGCTGAATAAGCGGATGATCCATTACTTGTACATGCATGTGTGAATACTCCTTCCTCATTTATCCATGTCGGCAATTTTGGCAACGCGTTCAGCGTGACGGCCGCCGTCAAAGCCGGTGGACAGGAAAATACGAACGATTTCTCTGGCCAGGCCCGGTCCGATAACGCGGCCGCCCATGGTTAGAATGTTGGCGTCGTTATGGCGGCGGCAGAATTCTGCCGAAAAGGTATCGTGGCAAAGAGCTGCCCGGATGCCGTGAACTTTATTAGCCGCAATGCCGATGCCGATGCCGGTGCCGCAAACGAGGATGCCCCGGTCAAAGGTACCGTCGGCAATAGCTTCGGCAACTTTTTTGGCAACGTCGGGATAGTCGCAGCGATCGCCGCTCAAGGTGCCGTAGTCGGTAAATTCAATGCCTTCTTCTTTCAAATATTCTTTGATATTTTCCTTCAGTTCAAATCCGCCGTGGTCGGCGCCAAGTACTAATTTCATCATTAAATCCTCCCTGTCTGTGTGCTGGTATAATTCTATCTTATTATACATCTTCCTGTCACTTCGGAAAAGCCTTAATCGACGACGATGACATGGCCGCCGGCAGCTTTCTTCATGCGGTTCATGATAGCAAGGCCCAATCCTTCATCATCGACGCCTTCGGCTAAGATGACGTCTACGACGTCGCTGTCAAAGGAAAGGAGACCCGTATAGAGCTGGTTAGCCAAGGCTTCTTTGTCGTCGTGATGGCCCCAGACGTACATGTTTTTATGAGGAAAATGGCTGCCTACTTCTTCACTGACCAAGAAACCGACGGTCTTCCCTTCTGCCTTAAGTACTTCATACAGAGACTGCAGCTTTTCCGTTACCTTGTCTTCCGTCCCTACGACGACAGTCATCGGTGCTGACGGTGCATAATGGCGGTACTTCATGCCAGGCGCCTTGGGAACCCCCTTGCCGGTCACCAAAGTCGTATCCATTTCAACGATGGGCACGATTTCCTTCAGCATTTCAATGGTAACGCCGCCGGGACGAAGGATGGTTACCTTGTCGTCGCCATTGCATTCAACGATTGTCGATTCAACGCCGATGTGGCAGGGACCGCCATCAATGACCATATCGACACGGCCGTCCATGTCGTGCATGACTTCAGCCGCCGTCGTCGGACTGGGACGAGTCGATAAGTTGGCACTGGGACCGGCTACAGGAACACCGGCATAGCGCAGAAAAGCCCGGCAGATATCGTGATCAGGGCAGCGCAGGGCTACCGTATCGAGGCCTCCCGTAGCCGCATCGGGAACGATGGGTTTTCTAGGCAGGACGATGGTCAAGGGACCGGGCCAGAAATAATTCATCAATTTCTGCGCCGTCGGCGAGATGACGGCCGCTGCCTGAAGGGCCCCTTCTTCGTCGGGAACGGTCAAAATCAAAGGGTTGTCACTGGGACGCCCTTTCGCTTCATAAATACTGCGGCAGGCGTCGGCATCAAGGCCGTTAGCACCGATGCCATATACCGTTTCCGTCGGAAAGACGACCAGTCCGCCGTCACGAATAATCCTTCCGGCTTCTTCAAGAATCTCCTTCTGTTGCTCTATATCCGTAATTTCTACAAGTTTCGTCTGCTTCATGATCTATTACTCTTTTCTTGTAAATAACAGGACCCTGTCAATGCCGCCATAATCTTTAACGGTCTGTTCATGGTCATAGGCACCGGTCCGGCAGAAAATGTCGATGACATCCGGGGCTTGGCCGGCCCCGATTTCGACGGCACAGTGGCCGCCGCCTTTGACATAGGCCGGCGAGGCCTCAGCCAGTCTCCGGTAAACAGAAAGCCCATCGTCACCGCCGTATAAGGCAAGTTCCGGATCATGGCGCACTTCAGGCTGAAGATCTGCCATATCCTGAGCCGTCAGATAAGGCGGATTCGACACCAGCCAGTCACAGGCCATGGGCGGGACCTCCGTGAAAAGGTCACTTTCAAGCCAGGTTACGCGGTCGCTAAGACCCAAGGTTTGGCCATTCTCGGCGGCAACAGCCAAGGCCTTCGGGGAAATATCGACACCAAATCCCGTCGCTTCCGGTAAGTGCGACAAGAGACTGAGAACAATGGCACCACTTCCCGTGCCGATATCGATGACGACAGGCTTTGTTCCCTTAGCCGCCGCTATCACGGTTTCTACGAGCATCTCCGTTTCCGGCCGCGGGATGAGCACATCCTGGCTGACCTTAAAATCAAGTCCCATAAAAGCTTGGTTTCCCAAGATATGGGCGACGGACAAACGGCTCCCCCGCTTTTTCACCAATTCCCGATACGCCGCCAGTTCTTCACCGTTCATGGGCTCATCGTAATGGGCATATAAATAAATCCGCTCTTTTTTTAAGACATGGGCCAAGAGAATCTCTGCATCCAGACGCGGTGAATCGATGCCTTTTTCTGCAAAGTACTGCTGAGTCCATTGCAGCAAGGCACCGATGGTCCAAATCTTATTCATTTTCTGCTTCTTTCATCAGTTCAGCTCGGCGAGTTTCAGCCAGAGCCTGAATAAATTCGTCGATATCACCGTTTAAGACGTTATCGAGTTTGTACAAAGTCAGGTTGATTCGGTGGTCCGTTACCCGGCCCTGGGGGAAGTTGTACGTGCGGATTCGTTCACTACGGTCACCCGTACCGACCTGACTGCGCCGTTCTTCCGTCAGTTCGGCGTCTGCTTTCTGCTGAGCCTGATCGAGGAGACGGGCTTTCAAGACGCGAAGAGCTTTGGCCCTATTTTCCAGCTGCGACCGTTCGTCCTGACATTCGACGACCATGCCCGTCGGAATATGGGTCATGCGGACGGCAGAACTCGTCTTATTGACGTGCTGACCGCCGGCACCGGAAGCACGGAAATAATCGACGCGGACATCGTCCATATTGAGATCGATTTCAACGTCTTCTGCTTCCGGCAGAACGGCAACAGTCGCCGTCGACGTGTGGATACGGCCGCCGGCTTCGGTAACGGGGACACGCTGAACGCGATGGACGCCCGATTCATATTTCAGCTTGCCAAAGACACCGGATCCTTCGATAGAGAATACGACTTCTTTAAAACCGCCCAATTCCGGTTCGTTAGAGCTGATAATACTCGTCTTCCAGCCGGGCTGCTTTTCGATATATTTCATATACATGCGGAATAGGTCGCCGGCAAAGAGGGCTGCTTCGTCGCCGCCGGCACCGCCGCGGATTTCCATGATGACGTTTTTATCATCCCGCGGGTCCTTGGGCAGCATGAGGATGTGCAGCTGATCTTCAAGGTCGGCCTGTTCTTTTACAAGGCCGTTCATTTCTTCCTTAGCCATGGCCATGAGGTCATCATCGCTGTCGGGGTCATTTAAGATTTCCTGATCCCCTTCTATCGTATGGGTGATGTCCTTATACTTGCGGAACGTTTCGACAAGGGGCATGAGCGACGCATGTTCCTTCGTCAGCTTCTGCCATTCTTCCTGACGGGCAATGACCGCAGGGTCGCTGATCTGCTGTTCCAGGTCCATGAATTTATTCTCCACGGCCTGTACTTTATCCATAAATGAGCTCATAATTCTCTCCTTACTTTATCTCTGTAACATCGCCGTCGTCAGCTGGTTTGGCAGCCTTCATGGCTTCGATGGCAACTTCTATCTGGTCGGGATGCGGTTCACGGGTCGTCAGATATTGAAGCCACAGACCCGGTCGGAATATGGTTTGAATGACGGGATTCGTCGTGCGCCCGGCCAGGCGTATCATTTCATAACTGATACCGGCAACGACAGGCATGAGGACGATACGGGACAAGACGCGTTCGATGAAACTCGGCCAGCCCAAAAAGGCAAAGACGAAAATCGACACGACCATGACGATGAGCAGAAAATTCGTGCCGCACCGCGGATGAAGGCGAGTATGGCGCATGACATTTTCAACGGTCAATTCTTCACCGGACTCATAGGTCCAAATCGTCTTATGTTCAGCCCCGTGATATTCAAAGACCCGGCGGATATCTGCCGTCAATGAAATGGCCCATATATATAATAGAAATATAGCCAGGCGCAAAATCCCTTCGACGACATTGAGCCGAAAGGCACTGTCCGTAACGCCGGGAATAAATTTAGCAGCGTACGTAGGGATGACCAGGAAGAAGACGATAGCCAAGAGGACAGAAATCCCCATGGTGAGGGCCATTTGCCAGCTCGAAAGCTGTTCCTCTTCTTCACCGGCAGCCTGTGCCGAATAAGAGAGGCTCTTCATGCCGTATATGAGGGACTCGACCAAAGCTACGGTTCCCCGCAAAAAGGGTTTCTTCAGAATCGGAAACCGTTCGGAAATGGACCGAATAGGCTCTTTTTTTACCGTAATTTCACCGGACGGTGTCCGAACAGCCGTGGCAATCGTTTGGGGACTGCGCATCATAACCCCTTCGATGACAGCCTGACCGCCGACATAAATCTTCGGTTTCTTCAAAGCGTTACCTCCCTTTCTCTACATACAAATAGAGCAGAGCATTTCTGCTCTGCTGCCCACTTGTACTGCTGATTATTTACCTGTTTTACCATAACGTTTATTGAACTGTTCGATACGGCCACGAGCCTGCTGAGCACGCTGCTGACCCGTAAAGAACGGATGGCACTGAGAGCAAATTTCAACACGCAGTTCCGGTTTCGTAGAACCTGTTTCAAACGTATTGCCGCATGCGCAAGTTACCTTGGCATTCGGATAATACTTCGGATGAATACCTTCTTTCACCACTTACACCTCTTTCTATGATCAATCATTCAAAACCTATGCTAGAATAGTTTATCACATCGAGCCTTGAATTGCAAGGAAAATATCGATGGGTCCACGGGATTCCGGTCACTCCATCAGATGTCTCAGAAGGAAACGTCAACAACGGACGCCACCTCCTTTATATACTATAATATTATATATCTTCTTTAACAGTACTGCCGATTCCTTATTAACAGGAGGCACTTTCACTGTCTTCGGGCATGATAGAATCGGACACACCGTACATAGTCAAAAAGCTGCATAGGGAGTGATGCAGCAAAACGGCGTGAGCGACGGTATCCATGTAGGTAAAGAAAAGGTTGACCGAAAACACATTTTTAATGAAAGATAAAAAAAGACGACCACT
Source organism: Megasphaera sp. DISK 18 (assembly GCF_001682955.1). Classification (NCBI taxonomy): domain Bacteria; kingdom Bacillati; phylum Bacillota; class Negativicutes; order Veillonellales; family Veillonellaceae; genus Megasphaera; species Megasphaera sp. DISK 18. The sequence continues at coordinate 6,594 of NZ_LUGJ01000037.1, read as the reverse complement.
TTCGTGATCGTCTTTTTTCTTATGGCGGAGAGCGTGGGATTTGAACCCACGATAGAGCGTTCGCCCTATACATGATTTCCAATCATGCTCCTTCAGCCACTCGGACAGCTCTCCATGCTTTATATATCGCTTACTGTATTCTCGGGATAAATACCGATATATAAAATGGTCGGGGCGACAGGATTTGAACCTGCGACCTCTTAGTCCCGAACCAAGCGCGCTACCAAACTGCGCCACGCCCCGTTACCTGACTTATATATAATATCACACTGGAAGAAAATGTCAAGTTTTTTCTTTATCTAGACCGCAATTTTCCCTCCCCGGTGAAGGGATTTCCAAAGAAAACCGCCGACGACGGTAACGCCCAACAAGACGAGCTTCATCGCTGTCGGATTAGCGGCTGCCCAGCCGACATACTGCGCTAAATACGGGTCCGTTGCCACCATGCCGCCGGAAGCCCAGCCGAGGATAGCTCCACCGATATAGACTAAAATGGGAAACCGGTTCATGACTTTAACGACGACAGTGCTGCCAAAGACGATGATCGGAACCGAAATGAGCATGCCGAACATCAAAAGGCCCCAGTGGTTATTCGTGACCCCGACGATCCCAAGTACGTTGTCTAAACTCATGAGGGCATCGGCCATCATAATCGTCCGCACAGCCGCCCACAAGGAGTCCTTAGCTTCGACGTGGATATCTTCGGCGGCCTCATCGGCTCCGATGAGCTTGATGCCAATGAAAACGAGCAGGACGGCGCCGAGTGTCTTCAAAAAAGGCACCTGGAACAGCCAGGACACGATAAACGCCATGATAAAGCGCAGGATGATAGCCCCTGCCGTTCCGTATAAAATAGCTTTCTTTTGCAGATGTGCAGGCAGATTTTTAGCTGCCATGCCGATGACGATTGAATTATCGCCGCCTAAGGCCAAATCGATGAGCACGACTTGCAGAATCATGGTGATGTCGAATACCAGTGTTGTTTCTAACCCTGCCAAGGCAATTCCCCCTTTATCCATGCCAAAACAATATCTCACTCATTATATGATACTTTATAGGTCATTGCAAGACAAAAACGGCTCCATAAAGGGTTCACCTTTACAGAGCCGTTTCATTATTCATGATCTTAATAATCGGCCGAAAAGCTTATTTTACGATAACCGATACGCCGTCAGGAATAACCGTGACTTTCGGTTCTTTAACGCCTTTTTCAGCCAATACGTCTTTTGCCATCGCCAAAGCTTCTTCGATGGACGAAGCGTATTTCATGTGCATGTCTTCAATCATCTGTTTCGGAGCTTCCGTAACCATGATGATCGTAAACCGCAGGAGCATACGCATGAGAATCTGAGCTTCCCACTGGTCAAAGACCGTTTCGTTGCGGCCGCGGGCCAGGATTTCATCCATGGCTTTCTGGAGAGACGTAGCATTCTTCAAGTTGTTGTAGAAGTCTTCGCCGCCGTGACCGTCGGAGCAGGACGATACATCGATGATGACGCCGCCATCTTTACACGTAGCTTCAGCAGCCGTCATGCCTTTTACGGACTGGTAAATGTTCTGGTCCAGAGGATAGCCGCCGTTGGTCGTGATGACGATGTCAGCCGGAATCGGTTTTACACCGGCCAATTTCATTTCAAAGTCGACGCCGGCATAGTGGGCTTCTTCGCGGTCGCCGGCAAAAGCAGCGATGACCTTCTTATCGGCATCGATGACAACGTTGCAGATGAATGCCAGGTTAGCTGCCTTCGCAGCGTAGAGCATATCTTCGTGAATCGGGTTGCCTTTCAAGATACCCGTACGGGCATTGGGGCTGGCGATGAATTCGGAGCAGTGGTTAGCCAAGACCGTAATCTTGCTGGCAATCCCCGGCAAAACGGATTTACGGCCACCGGACATGCCGGCAAAGAAATGAGGTTCAATGAAGCCTTCCGAAATGAGCAGATCGGCATTAGCAGCCAGTTTATTGATGAGGCATTCGCCGCCGGACGGCAAGGTACCGATGCTGACCATGTCTTCGTCGTTACGGCTGACATGAATGGAGAATTTTTCATGTTCGGCAATTTCTTTACCGTATTTCGCGACTAATTCATCCTGCGTTGTCGGGCGATGCATCCCCGTTGCGATGAGGATGGTGATGTCGATGTCCGGATTTCCCTTGCGCAGTTCAGCCAGGAGCTGCGGCATGATGACATGGCTCGGTACGGGACGAGTATGGTCACTGGAAATAATGACGCAAGTTTTTTTACCTTTGGCCAATTCGCTCAGTTTCGGGCTGCCAATGGGGTTAGCCAAAGCATCGGCAACGAGTTCTTCTTCCGATTTCGGTGCTTTATATTCGTGAGCATGGGAAACGAGAACGCCGGCTACCTGTTCATCCGGCAGTTCAAATTTGATCTTTTCTTTGCCAAAAGGCACTGCAAACTTCTGCATACGTACACACCCTTTCTAAATCCGCGCTATTTTCATAGCATTTCATAGCTCTAAAGAGAAAGGGCAAAGCCTTGGCCTTGCCCTTTTTCCTTAGTATACAACTGTAAAACTTATTCTTCGACCGGAACTTCGTCGTTGATGCTGACAACTTTGCCCGGATTCATGATGTTCTTCGGATCCAAGGCTTTCTTAACAGCTTTCATCATGCTGAGTTCAACCGGGTCCGTGTATTTTTCGAGGAGAGCTTCACGTTTGTAGCCAATGCCGTGTTCGCCGGAGAGGCGGCCGCCGAGCTGGTAAACGAGAGCGTAGATTTCACCCTGGATTTTCGGAAGCATTTCTTCCCATTCTTCCTGAGTGCGGTCATCTTTCAAGATATCGATATGGACGTTGCCGTCGCCGCAGTGGCCGGCGCAGTGCATAGCAACATTGTATTTTTCAGCCAAGCGAGAAATCTGCTGTACAGCGTCAGGGATTTCCGTCATGGGAACGACGATATCTTCCATGGAGAAGACTAAGCTGCGAGCGCGGTCAGCTTCGAGGTATGCTTTACGGGATTTCCAAATGACAGCCGGGTCAGCAACCAAGGAGTCGATAGCGTTGTTTTCTTCAGCCAATTCGACGATTTTTTCGCACTGTTCATCAAGAACGTCTTCACTGTCGCCGGCGATCTGGATGATGATGTAGTTACCGATATCGGATTTCGGCAGTTTTTCATCGAGGAAGATTTCAACCTGTTTGATAGAAGCGTTGTCCATGAATTCGACGCAGACCGGAGTGATGCCGGCACCCATGACTTTCGGAGTCAAAGCGATAGCGTCGTCGAGGTTATCAAATACTGCCAAGAGGTCCATCTGGTATTTCGGAAGAGCAACCAATTTGAGGTAAATTTTGGTGATGATGCCGAGGGTACCTTCAGAACCGATGAAGAGGTGCATCAGCATGTAGCCCGTAGCATTTTTACGGAATTTACCGCCAAGGGTTACAACTTCGCCGCTCGGAGTAACGACTTCCATGCCCATGACCTGGTCGCGGGTTACACCGTATTTAACAGCGCGGTTACCACCGGCGTTGGTAGCAACGTTACCGCCGATGAAGCAGGAGTCCCCACTGCAGGGGTCGCCGCCGTAGAAGAGGCCTTCTTTCTGAACGGATTCCTGGAGAACGGCCGTCGTAACGCCCGGTTCCGTAACACAGACCATGTTTTCTTTGTCGATTTCAATGATGTTGTTCATGCGTTCGATGGAGATGATGACACCGCCGAACGTAGCAACAGCACCGGCTGCAAGGCCCGTACCGGCAGCACGCGGAACCATAACTGTATCGTTTTCATAACAGAGTTTTACGACTTTAGAAACTTCTTCCGTCGTAGCAGGGAGAACGACGACCTGCGGTTCTTTCATGTAATGAGGGTCCGTTACTTCATCGTGGGAATACGGTTCGAGTTTTTCTTTGTCCGTATAAACGTACTTTTCGCCGACGATTTGTTTGAACTGTTCAATTAACTCTGGTGAAACTTTACCTTTTGCCATAATACATACCTCCAAATAATGAAAAGAATAAGCATAACACTTATTTACATCCGGAAAGGACTTCCAGATTAAGACCGAATATAACGAAAATATAAACTAGTCTGTTGTGTTTATTCTTCGTTTATCTCTTACAGGTATCATTATACTCTACTTTGCTATGCATGTAAATTACATTTGCACATTTTACGCATATCACTTTTCGATTGATTTGCACTATTCCATGATAACTTATCATAAGAGCAGTTTATTTTTAAATAAACCGGCAACAAACGAAAAACTTTAAATTGCGATTATTTTTACGAATTTTTACTATGCTTTAAAGTAATATTGTATTATTCCTATAAGGAAACGTTTCGTATGAGGAACATTTCACAACAGATTATATCACATTGTTCCTGTTAGAAAAAGGGTATGCTACATAGATATGCAGCATACTCTTTCATGCCTGCCTACTATATATCAGTTGACTAAGAAAGGAACGACGCTGGGAGCTACGATCGTGATGATACCGGCAATGACCAGCAAGAAGAGGCAATAACCGACAGTACCGCGCATGATTTCGCCTTCCTTACCGTCAGCAACGGCACCGACAGCACCGATACCAAGGGCAATACTCTGCGGAGAAAGCATCTTGCCGATACAACCGCCAAGAGAGCTGGCACCGGCAAGCCAGGGCTGACTCATGCCGAGGCTTGAGGCAACCGACGTCTGGAGCGGCCCAAAGAGAACATTGGCGTTCGTGCACGACCCGGTGATGAAAGCACCTAAGCCGCCGACGAAGGGAGCGAAAACCGGATAACCGTTGCCGGTTGCAAAGACGAGGGCATCGGCGATTTCTTTGGTCATACCCGAATAGGTCATCAGTTTCGCGACGACGACAACGGTGATGATCGTCAAGTACGTAAAGCGCAGGCCAACGAAGTTGTCTTTAAAGACCTGAGCGATTTTACCGATGGAAGCACCTTGATACAAGCCGCCTAAAACGGAGGCAATGAAAATCATGATGCCCGGAACGGCAATCCACGTAAAGGTGTACGGTTTGGCACCGGCACCGGCGTAGATTGGAACCGTCGTTTTAATAGAAGCCAGCGGTCCGTTGATGAACGGGAAGAGTTTCGACGTTCCAACGAGAAGGACGAAGATCAAGATGAAAATCATAGCAGCTTTTACGCCTTCTCCAAAGGAAACGGCTTTCTGATCATCAGTTTTGAAATCAACCTGATATTCCGGATTACTCGTCGTCTTGCAGGCTCTGGAATAAAGGACGATAACAGCCATGATGATGATAGACGAAACCATGACCGGAAGTTCAGCGCCGATAGTCACGGAAATGAGCAGCTGCGGAATAGCCAGGGCTAAACCAGAAAGAAGAGTAACGATTCCGACGCCCTTGATGGCTTTCAGGCCGCCGCCGATACAAATAACCATTAAGAACGGAACGATCAGATCGGGAATAAAGGATACGATGGAAACCTTCGTAGCCAAGACACCGGAATCAAGACCCGTAACAGCAGCCATCGTCGTCGTCGGAATACCGATGGAACCGAACGAAGGCGCTACAGCGTTAGAAATCAAGCAGGCAACGATGGTCTTGATCGGCGGATAGCCGAGGGCAACCAACATAGCTGCCGGAATAGCAACAGCCGTACCGAACCCGGCCATGCCTTCCATAAAAGTACCGAAGCCCCAAGCGATGAGCAGGAACAGTACACGTTTGTCTTCACTAACCGTGGTCAGCATCTGTTTGATAATTTCCAGGCTGCCCGTTGCAACCGTCAACTTATAGGCAAACAGCGCCATAACGATGACCAGCAAAATCGGCCAACATGCCAGGGCAACCCCTTCTAAGGCTGCCGAAATAGCGATGGGAACCGGCATGTCATACACGGCCACAGCAACAATAAATGCGATAATGGCTGCGATTGGGCACGCTTTCCAACCGGCCATCTTCAAGAATCCCAATGCTACAATGAGAAATAGAATCGGGAGTAAGGCCAAGATAACCATTACATAACACCCTTTCATAAAAAATACACGTGTCACGCCTTTAAGAGGCATGGGCTCGTCCATAAAAAATTATGGGCATCGCCGTTTCTCATATTAGATTGTATCCGGATACAGTTTCTATGCTTGTTATTATATACCTGAAAGTAATGTTTGTAAATTACATTTAGACATAATCATATACCTATTTTCGATATAAATCACAATATTCTTTACTATTTTGCATATTGCTCCGTAAAATTCTTGAGTTTATGAAGTAAAAATAATTAAATCTTATTTTTACTATTACTTTTTGTAATTTTTAAATTATCTAAAAATCGCATAACAAAGCCATTTATAAACGATTTATAACGAAAAGTGTCCCTCTATTTTACTAAAAAATCAAAACCACCAGTTTAACTGGTGGTTTGCTCAGGCCCTATAAGGGCCTATCTCTTGTGGTTGCACTCTAAAGAGTGCACTGAATAAAGTCTGGCAATCACATTACTATTACTGGCAGCCCCCTACTCGGGGGCTCTTGTTTTGCCTACTTTTTCTTGCCACCCGTAAACGGGTCTATGTATTCCTTAAAATCCAGCGTATCCATTTCAATATCTTCCTGTAATTGATGCCGAATATACTCTCTTAT
>NZ_LUGJ01000036.1:0-11167 GCF_001682955.1 Megasphaera sp. DISK 18 | reverse complement strand
CTTGACGGGTAGCAGTTCATACGCCATTGTAGAAAAGCTCTTTTATACAGCCTGCTATGACCTGAACGAAAGGCTCACAGCCAGGTTTTTATCCTTTGATCTTGGCAATTTGTTTTTCCAATTCCGGCATAACTTCAAAGAGATCACCAACGATGCCGTAGTGGGCGAATTCGAAAATCGGAGCATCGGGATCTTTATTGACGGCAATGATCAATTCAGCATCCTGAACGCCCAATTTATGCTGGATAGCACCGGAAATACCCATGGCGATGTAGATTTTCGGCGCAATCTTCTTGCCCGTAATCCCGATCTGCAAATCATGGGGAGCCCATTCGTTATCGACGAGGGGTTTGGAAACGCCGAAGGCAGCCCCGATACGCTGAGCAAAAGCTTCGACAGCTTTCATGCCTTCTTCGTTCTGAACGCCGCGGCCGGCGCCGACGACGATATCAGCCGATTCAATGGACAGACTTTCAGCTACGTTTTCGACGGCTTCAAAGTTAGTTACTTTAATGGTCGGAACATCTCCGCTGAAATCGACTTTTTCTTTGATGACGTCGCCCTTGCGGGACGGATCAGCCGGGACACCGTGGAAGATTTTATCGCTGACCGTGCCGAGCTGCGGGCGAGTCGTCGTCTGAATCTTAACCAGGAGTTTACCCGTGAAGGCCGGACGAATCCAAGTAAGCGTATCGTCATCACCTTCGTGGAGGACGTCGATGCAATCGGCAACGAGGCCGACCTTCAATTTAGCCGACAGGCGGCCGCCAAGGTCACGGCCGTTGGGAGAACCGCCAATGAGGATGACGCTCGGTGCGTATTTTTCGACCAAAGCTGCAATGGCCTTCGTATACAAGGCCGAGTCATAGCCTTCGAGTACCGGATCTTCTACGGCGACGACAGCGTCTGCACCATAGGAAATCGCTTCTTCAGCCGCTTTGCTCGTATCGGCACCGACGATATACGCGACGACTTGTTCGCCCTTTTTGTCAGCCAGCTGACGAGCCTTGCCCAACAATTCAATGCTCAGCGTGCTCAAGGCACTGCCGGCAACTTCAATATATACGCTGATGTTGTTTTTTAATTCCATGTTCAGAGCCCTCCTTACAGTAAGTTCTTGGCAGTCAGATCTTTAACGAGATTAGCCGCAAGGTCCGCCGGGGTATTCCCTTCGACCATGATACCGACGGGATTCGGTTCCGGCGCGAACATTTCCGTAACTTTCGTTGCCGAACCGGATTTGCCAACACTTGCTGCATCGAGGCCCAAGTCTTCGATACGCCATACATCGAAGACAGCCTTTTTGGCAGCCATCTTACCGCGGATTTTCGGAGAACGCGGCGTATTGCTCTTATCCGTAACAGAAACGACGGCCGGTAACTGGGCCTGAACCGTTTCAACGCCGCCGTGATTGGCGCGGGTTGCCGTAATCGTCGAGCCTTCGACATTGATGGAATCAGCATAGGAAACGAGAGAGATGTTCAAATACTGAGCAACGGCCGGAGGAATCTGACCCGTATCGCCATCGGTCGAACGTTTGCCCGTGAATACCAGGTCGACGTCGCCGATCTTTTCAATAGCCTTTGCTAAAATCAGGCCCGTAGCTAAGGTATCGGACCCGGCCATGCGTTCATCGGATACGAGAACGCCTTTATCAGCACCGACTGCGATGCCGTCACGCATGACTTCCGCGGCCTGAGCCGTGCCCATGGTGATAAGGGTAACCGTGCCGCCCACTGCGTCTTTGACTGCAATCGCTGCTTCGATGGCATGCTTGTCAACGGGATTTAACATCGACGGAGCACCGACACGGACCAGGTTATTATCTTGCGCAATTTCGATTTCAGAAACTGCCGGAACTTGCTTTACTAAAACTACAATATTCATAGAAGAACCTCCTTTATAAGGACTGTAAGAATAGTGCATTCGCATATTGCGACTCTCTTATGTCCACTATTATACTCTATAATTAAAAATTTATCAATTAAGAATTGTTTTTAATTATATAATTTTATCCGTAAAATTCTCGTAAAGCCATCGTTGACAGACCAGCGTCGTTCTTCTAAAATTAAAGAGTCTATAATGGGTTAATCGTTTGATTTGCCAATGAAACTTTATACTTTTAGGAGGTTTTTCTTATGTCTTCACCAAATTCCGACGGACGACACTATGCCCCGCCCATGGCTCCGGACAGAAGCTATGTTGAAATCAACGCTTACGTCGTCGGCTGGGGGCTCTTTTTTGCCGCCCTCTTCGCCTTAGCCGTCGGCTATCTGTGTCTGAAAATCGGCCAGACCGTCGACGCCTTCGCCCCGGTCTCGGTCCTGGCTATGGGCATGGCCGTTCTCTTCAAGCGCAAAAACGCCTTCCCGGAAACGGTCCACATCCAGGCTATTGCCAGTGCCGGTACCAACATCATCGGCGGCGTCATGTTCATCCTGCCGGCCCTTTTCATCCTGCAGCTTGACAGTCAATTATCCTTTGCCGAAATGGTCATTCCCATCGTTCTCGGCGTCCTCTTGGCCACGACCTTCCGCCGCTACTTCTGCGAAGAAATGGACGCAGCCTACCCCTTCCCGTCGGGTCGGGCCGCTGCTGAAGTCTTGAGCTGCAACGAAGGCTCTAAGGCTAAAGTCATGGTCTTCAGCGGACTCTTGGCCATGGCCTACGACTTTGTCCTCAACAGCCTCGGTTGGTGGCAGGAAGTCTTGTCGACCCTGACCTTTTCCTGGGGCCAGGCGGCAGCCGATAAATACAAATTGGCTTTCAGCCTCGATAACGACGCAGCCCTCCTCGGCATCGGCTACTTCACGGGCCTTCGCTACGCCGCCATCATTGCCGCCGGCTCCTTCTTCTCGTGGTTCGTCTGTATCCCTGTCGTCTACTATCTCGGCGGTGACCACGTCATGACCATTGGCGGCCAGACGGTTCTCTTGGCCAATGCCTCCATTGACGACGTCTTCTCCCAGTACGTCCGCCACATCGGCATCGGCATGCTGGCCATGGCCGGCATCATCGGCCTGGTATCCATGTCGGGCGTCGTCGGCCGGGTCATGAAAAGAGCGGCCCTAGACATGTTCTCATCGAAGGGCGCTTCGGCAACGGATCTTCTCCGTACCCAGCAGGATATGCCCATGAGCCAGATCGTCACCGGGACGCTAGCCATGGATGCCTTATTCATCCTCTTCTTCCATGTCACCTGCTCCCAGAACATCACCCAGACCCTTCTGGCCGGTGCCATCATCATCATCTTTTCCTTCATGCTCTCCGTCGTCGGCATCAGTTCCATCGCCTTTACGGGGAATGAACCGGTCTCGGGCATGACCATCTTTATGATCATCGTATCGGCCGTCCTCATGGGCAACGCCGGCATGAGCGGCAGTTCCGGCATCATCGCCATCCTCATGATGGCCGCCTTCCTCTGCGCCACCTTGGCCGTTGCCGGCAACTTCATGTCGGAACTGAAAGTCGCCTACCTCACGGGCGCCACGCCGAAGAAAATGCAGCAGTGGCAAATCGTCTCCATCATCGTCACCAGCTTCGTCTCTGTCGGTGTCATCTTCCTCTTGAACCACGCCTACGGCTACACCGGCCCCGGTGCCCTAGCCGCTCCTCAGGCCAATGCCATGGCCGCCATCGTCAAACCGATGATGGACGGCGGTGCCGCTCCCTGGCCGCTCTACATGGCCGGCGCCTTCTTCGCCTTCATCTTGTGGATGATGAAAGTTCCGCCGTTGGCCTTCGCCCTCGGCGCGTACCTTCCTATGGAAATCAACACGCCGGTCCTCATCGGCGGTTTAGTCTCTTACTTCGTCTCTCACAGCAGCAAAGACGAAGCCTTAAATGAACTCCGTCTCAGTGAAGGCAGCACCATCGCCTCGGGCTTCGTTGCCGGCGGTGCTATCGGCAGCCTCATCAGCGCTGTCCTCCACATCGGCGGCGTCGACTGGTTCTTAAAAGACTGGGTCACCACTCCGGGTGCCACCTACCTCGGCATCCTGGCCTATCTCGGACTGTGCGCCGTCATCTACTGCGTCGCCTGCCGCATCAAAAAACAGGCTTAACGTGCAGCCTTAACATAAAAAGAATGATCTCCTAACGTCCGTTTTGAAAGACGAACGCCGGGAGGTCATTTTTTATGGCTACTCACTATTTAAATTACATCAAAAGAATCACCCTTGTCCGAATGAGACTGACGCCAACGTATACATCTAGCTGCATTTATTGAATAAGCCTTACATTTTCCCTAAAATTTGCTATACTATAGTGGATAGAGCCCACCACGCATAAGGCGGAAACGCACTGCGGACCATGGTGGGACTTTTTTTTATTTTCCCAGAAAGGGCTCTCCCCATCTTCACGTATGATAAAAAACGCCGACCATCTCACGATGACCGGCGTTCAATTTAGAACGGTGCCCAAGGATTCAGCCAACGATAGACCATCTGATCGGCGCCAAAATGGACAGCAATCATTCCGACGACAAAAACACCGACGGCACAGGTGCCTGCTTTAATCAGATTCTGCTTAGTAGCCAAGCCCTTTACGGCTTCCTTGATATCCTGCATTTCTTCCGCAGCCGTCCTGTTTTCCATGGTGTCGGGCGCTTTCAATTCTTCGACGGCCTCTGCTTTCACTTCCGCAGCACTGCGTTCTTTCAGTTCGTGCCAAACACAGGACTTGCACCATACCTTCCCGTCAAAACGGACAACCTTCTTTTTCTTCCCGCAACAACTGCATTTCTTCTTCATTTCCTGGCTCCCTCCAACCGACAAGGCTCACATCGGCCATCTTTTGTATATATGTTAGATTTATTTTATTATATCATATATATACTTTATATGACAAAGAGAGCGCCGCAAATAGGAGCATCGAATGTACCGTCTTGGTCCTCCTTACCTCATCGCCAGACCCATCCGACATGCTTTCTCAAAACCATTTCGGTGGTAAAATAAAGAGAAAAGACGCATTTCAGAAAGAAGGGTGACCATGAAGCCGAAAAAGGTAGGAAAATCATTTATCAAGCATATCCCTTATATCGAAACCGTCATATTTTCCGATGGCGGCTATTTCAGCGGCCACGAAGTAACGACCGTCCGCTTCCGTAATGACAAGGCCATATATACGAAGAAACGCCGGCCTTTTCCCAATGACAACGACAGCATTCCCCGGGAAAAGATGTCAAAAGCTGAGTTCTTAGAAAAAATCGAAGCCCTTCATATAGAGGACTGGGAAAAAGAATATGAGTCCTACGCCAATGATGGAGAGCAATGGGAATTATCCATCCGTTTTTCCAATAACCATAAAGCCTTAGAAATCTACGGCAACGATGCCTTCCCACCGAATTTCAAACAGTTACAGCAGCTGATGAATAGCCCCTTTGCAGAAGAATCCGAGTAAGAAAAGAAGGCACGACCTAAGCCCAAAGCTCTGTCGTGCCCTCTTTGTCAGTCAACCAGTATGATAAATCCCATTTTTACTTACAAATATGATCAAAGATATACTGCAGAGCCTCTTTAGCCTGGGCATACCGTTCTTCCGTCCCGCTCAGGAGACGGGCAAGAATGGTAAAACCAATTTAATGAGACAGTCATCTAAAACAATCTGTCTCGATGGAACAATAGATTGAACATGAACTTCCTATGAAGAAGTACCTGTTATCTTTATGTCCATTGAAGTTTCATAAACTTAGGATACTCTTCGCCTACATTGCCTACGAGCATAAAAGTCATATCCAGAAGAAATGCGGGATCAAAGTGATCCTTGATAAACAATGACCACTGCATGACAACATCGCCTGTATCTCTGACGAAAAACTTGCCAAATCGATACTTTAGATTGAGTTCATTAATCAATTCCAATAAATTTTCTCGTTTTGAAGAATCTTCTATCTTGGCAATATCAAAAATTCTCACGTCTACAAAATTTTCTTCCTCTGGGAATTCAAAAACCACCGTAAGTAACTGATTGTCTTTAATCTCGTGTTGAGCAATAAACCCCCGCGTCACGCCCTCCTTATCGGTGAGCTCGCGATAGCGATATTCTCTTTCATCCAGATGATCTCTAAATAAATCCAGTTTACTCATCGTTACCTCCATGATAAAAACAAATACGTATCATAACTTTTATTGCTTTTATCATAACACAAATAACACAGAGTCGTAAATATACGTACAAATTTTCCTAAACAAAGGCCTCCTGAGAGTTAACTTTTTAGGGCTAACCCTAAGGAGGTCAAGGACAGAAAAAACAAATTCACTAGACATGTATCTTAAACAAGCCGTCGCGATTGCAGTAGGCATAGATAAAGCCATGGCCCCGGCTCATGAACCGGCACTGCGCATCCTGTTCAGGATAGAGCTTAACCAAGGTATAGCGGTCAGCTGTTACATAGGCCATAAAGGAAATATAGTGCTCCTTAGTCATGGGATGGTCAATGTGAACGAAAAACTCATGTTCGATCATGTCATAGTTGATTTGATGAGTTGAAGAAGCGTCTTCCACCGTAAGGACCGGCAATTTGACGCCGCAGCAATTATAATCGCCTTCGCCGAAGGTGGTGATGATATTGCCGCAAATAGGACAGGCGTAAAACTTAAGTTTTTTCACATTGGCCGAGCGGTTATCATTGACGGCATATTCACCGGCAAAGAGTTCTGCCACCGAAATACCGAGGGCTTCCGCTAAGGGGGCTACCAAGGTAATATCCGGCAGGCCCTTCTCGGTCTCCCATTTTGAAATCGTCTTGTCGCTGATACGCAGTTTCTCAGCTAATTCTTTTTGCGTGAGATTCCTTTTTTCACGCAGTTCTTTCAACATCGTTCCTGATATATAGTTCATACATTACACCTCTTTCCGTTACTATGATTATCTTAAAATAAAAGGGGCAATAATACTACCTACGCAGCGTAGAATCGTCTCCCCTCCGAAAATAAGCAGCTCAACAATATCACTCCTTCGACGAAGAAAGCCCGTACTTAACGGCACCGGATTCTAAAGTAATCCGCCGGCTATTCCGTATTTGCAAAAAACTCAATATTTATATTAAAGTCCCTTGTCATGAATGACAGCTTACATTCTTATCCTACAAGAAAAAGACGCATAATAACAATTCGTCTTACGCGTCTTTTCTATAAGCTTTACGTAGGTATTTTCATTTCTCACCATCATGAATAGCTCATATCGATTCTACTCAGCCTTCATAAGCCAGTTTTTCCGTCCCACGTCCTAAACGGTGTGTCGGACGATACCATAAGAGCAGGGCAAAAATGCAGACGGCGGTGACGGCCAGGCTGACCGGATAGGCCATCATGATCCAGTAAAAGTCATGGTACCGAGGAAAGACGGCAAAAATCCAAAAGAGACGACTGCCGCAGATGCTGATGGTCGTAACGGCTGCCGGCAATAAGGAAATGCCGAAACCGCGCATATAACCGGACATATTTTCATACAGAACGGAAAACACATAGGCAAAGAAGATCATCTTCAAACGGAGCATGCCCAGTTCAATGACGGCCGGATCCGGAGAAAAGAGGGATAAGAGAAAGGGTCCGAACGAGAAAATCAGGAACACGGCGGCGACAGATGCGATGATATCTTCCAAGAGAACAATCTTGAAAATGCGGCGGCAGCGGTCGAGCTGACCGGCCCCGTAGTTTTGGCCGACAAAGGTCGTGCAGGCCTGACTGAAAGAATTGAGCAGGTCATAAGTAATCATTTCAAGGTTAAAAGCTGCGGCCGAAGCGGCGATGGCATTCGTCCCAAGGCTATTGATGGCTGCCTGGATAACGATGTTGGCCAAGGTAAAGACGCCGCTTTGAATGCCTGCCGGAAGTCCGATGGCGATAACCGAACGGACGCAGTCCCAATGAATGCCGATAGCTTTGATCTGCAGCTGAATGTAGCGCTGGGGCCGCATCAACAAACGAAACAGGATGATGGCACTGACGGCGTTGGCCAATACCGTCGCCAAGGCGGCACCGGCGACGTGCAGGTCAAGGACAGCGACGAAGAACAGGCAGAGAATAATATTCACCAGTTCCGATACGATGAGTACCTTTAAGGGCATGCGCGTATCGCCGACGCTGCGAAAGATGGCCGATTCAAAGTCATACAGCATGATGACCGGTAGTCCTAAGAGATAAATTCGTAAAAAGAGCAGCGCCGACGGCAAGACATCAGCCGGTACATTGAGAGAACCGAGAAGCGGTGCCGCCACGCCTTCTCCAATGAGGGCCACGACGACGCCGATGACTAAGGCCATGACGACGGCCGTGTGTACCGTATGGGTTACGGTCAGGCGGTCCTTACGGCCGATGGCATTGGCAATGACGACGTTGACGCCGAGAGCCAGGCCGATAAAAAGGTTTAGAATCAAGCCGATAATCGGGATATTGGCCCCGATGCCGGCGACGGCAATGGTATTGGCGGCGCCGCTGAAATGACCGACAACGGCCAAATCAGATGCCAGGAAAAGTTGTTCCAAAATAACAGTTGCCGCTACCGGCAAAGCAAACATAGGGATTTTATCCCAAAGAGAACCGTGCAGCATATCAATTTTAAACATTTTTTGATTGACGCGATGTGTTGTATTTGTTTCTTCCATCATAGGTCTCCTCCTAACGACACTCATTATAGTGCCGAAAGCTTTTCATAGCAAAGACCTATAAACTATCATTATCATAGTTTACAGCAATGATACGTCATGCTACAATGATCCTGAAACAGAAAGGAGACTTCGTTCATGGATATTCGTGTCCTACGTTATTTCCTGGCCACAGCCAGAGAACAAAATATCACCCGAGCCGCCGAAACCCTGCACATTGCCCAGCCTTCCCTCTCTAAACAGTTGATGGAACTGGAAGCGGAACTTGGAAAACAACTGCTTATACGGGGCAAACGACGCATCACCCTCACGGCCGACGGGATACTCCTGCGAAAGCGGGCCGAAGAAATCGTCGCCCTCCTGGAAAAGACGGAGCAGGAAATCGCCTCGACAGACCAGGATATTACCGGCACCGTCTCCATTGGCGGCACACCGCGCCAAGGGGTCCTCGAAGCGGCATCGGCCCTTCACCAGCAGTATCCGCAGATCCGCTTTTCCTTTCGCGTCGGCGACGCCCCGGATATTACCGAACGCCTCGATCACGGCAGCCTGGACTTCATCGTCCTCCTCGACCGGCCGGATAAGGCCGCTTACGATGCCCATCCCCTGCCCGATATCTCCCAATGGGGCCTGCTCATGAAAAAGGACGATCCCTTGACCCAAAAAACAGCCGTCACCCCGGAAGACCTATGTGGCCGCCCCTTGGTCATCGCCCAGCGAGAAGGCATCCGGCAAATGCTCTTCGACTGGGCCAAACCGGTCTCGGACCAACTGGACATCATCGCCACCTATAACGTCATGAACGGCACGCCCGTTCCCTTCGCCCTCTACACGCCGGGCCTGGTCCTCATCATCCGTGACCTGTTGTCTCCGACCATCGACCCGGCCGTCGCCTTCCGCCCCCTCGATCCGCCCATAAAAACCAGCCACTACCTAGTCTGGAAACGCTACCCGGTCTTTTCGCCGGCCAGTCAAAAATTCTTAGAAACGGTCTATCGCCTCTATCCCAAAAAGTAACTTCATACTGGTACTGCCTAAAGAGAAGGCACTGCACAGGTCGTCAAAATATTTCGATGCCACCAAAACACGTCTTCATGAGTGATTCATGAAGAATACCAAACAACCTGCCTTCTGTGCCAAAAGAAAACTCCCTTTTAAGCAGACCGGTTATCCTTGATTAACCGATCCGCTAAAAAGGGAGTATGTTCTTTATATATCTGATAGGGCTCTATATTAGAGAATCGACTTATAGAGGGCTACAATTTGAGATTTTTCGACGTCTCTCGGGTTCCCGGGAGTGCAGGCATCGGCCATAGCCGAATCGGCTAAGAAATCGATGTCTTTTTCCTGAACGCCAAGGTCGGAAAGTTTGCGAGGAATACCGACATCGTCTGCTAATTGTTGGCAGGCATCGATGGCGGCTCGGCGGTATTCGTCTTGACTCATGGTATCGACACCGGCAACACCCATCGCCCGGGCAACTTCACGATACCGTTCCCCCGTTGCGGAAGCATTGAAGGTCAAAACCGGTGCCAAGAGGATGGCACAGGCCACACCGTGAGGGATGTCGTAAAAAGCACTCAAAGGATGGGCCATCGAATGGTCGATCCCCAGGCCGACGTTAGAAAAGCCCATGCCGGCAATGTATTGGCCAAGAGCCATTTTTTCGCGAGCCTCCATATCCCCTTCAACGGATTTCCGCAGCCAGGTGCTAATGATTTCAATGGCTTTCAAATGCATCATATCCGTCATTTCCCAGGCATTCTTGGTAATATAGCCTTCAATGGCATGAACTAAGGCATCCATACCGGTAGCTGCACAAAGTTTTTTAGGCATGGAAGCGACCATATCCGGATCAATGACGGCTACGACAGGAATATCATGGGGATCGCAGCAGACAAATTTACGATGCTTTTCAGGGTCTGTAATGACATAGTTAATCGTAACTTCAGCTGCCGTGCCGCTCGTCGTTGAAACGGCAATGATCGGTAGGCACTTGTTCTTCGTAGGCGACGCCCCTTCAAGACTCCTGACATCGGCAAATTCCGGATTCGTCAAAATGATGGCAATCGCCTTTGCCGTATCCATAGCGGCTCCGCCGCCGACAGCGACGATGATATCGGTCTTTGCCTCTTTACAAAAAGCTACGCCGTCCTGAACATTCTGAATCGTCGGATTGGGCTTAATCCGATCATAAACCGTATACTGGATGCCATTTGCATCAAAAAGATCGGTAATCTTTGTCGCTACTTTAAATTTCATTAAATCCTTGTCGGTAATGACCGTAACATGCTGACAGCCGCGGTTTTTAACTTCTGTGACGATTTCCTGAATAGCCCCCTTACCAAAGTATGATGTTTCATTTAAAGTGATCTTATTTGCCATCTTGCATTCCTCCTACAACTTGTATAAATTATTTTCATTAATATATATGTAATTATCATGCCAATCAAAGGCAAGAATACAGATAAAATCACTATATTGGCTAGTTTATGCGTTATTATATTTTTTTAACGAACATCTTTAGGAGAAACGAAAAGAAAAAAATCTCAAAAGTCTCAA
>NZ_LUGJ01000035.1:0-84308 GCF_001682955.1 Megasphaera sp. DISK 18 | reverse complement strand
ACGGGTGGAGGCGACTGTTGTCAGGAATCGACACACTATAATGTTCCTAATACAAACTATTCCTCAGACAAACTTAGTACTGAAATTCACGAACCATGCCTAATTATCATAATTGAAAAGAGGTAGTACTTTTTAATCATGCAAATTTCAGGACACTTTTTATATTTATGATATTGATTATTGGGAACAAGATGGGCTTCATATTTTGAAGGAGGACATAAAAGACGGGAGGTCGTCGTTGTAAAGCCATTGTAAATTTTTAATGAGGAATGCTTACAGAATAGATTCGAGTTTTCCTATCAAAACTATTAATTCTTAAACGGAATTAATTTATAGATTATTCATTCCACAAAACGAACTTTCTCAATAATATTCGTTGACGTTATCGATTTTAAGTGATATCATTCTATTAAGTAATTGAGATATGGAAAATTTTCACAAAGAATGAACGATATCATGTCGAACCATTCAATGTGCAGGAGGCAATCAGGGGAATGAGAAAAGTTAACATCATTACGGCTGAACAAGCAGCTCAGCTGGTAAAGGATAACGATACGATCACATCGATCGGGTTTGTCAGCAGCGCCCATCCGGAAGCGTTGACCAAAGCTTTGGAAAAACGGTTTTTGGAAACGAATACACCGCAGAACCTCACCTATATTTACGCAGGTTCTCAAGGGATTCGCGATGGTCGTGCTGCCGAACACCTGGCTCATACAGGACTTTTAAAACGAGCCATCATCGGTCACTGGCAGACCGTACCGGCTATCGGGAAATTGGCTGTCGATAATAAAATCGAAGCCTATAACTTTTCTCAAGGCACCCTCGTTCATTGGTTCCGTGCTTTGGCCGGCCACAAGCTTGGCGTTTTCACCGACATCGGTTTGGAAACTTTCTTGGATCCCCGCCAGCTCGGCGGCAAACTGAACGACGTAACCAAGGAAGACTTGGTTAAACTGATTGAAGTTGAAGGCCATGAACAGCTGTTCTATCCGACCTTCCCCGTACAGGTCGCCTTCCTTCGCGGCACCTATGCCGATGAATCGGGCAATATTACGATGGACGAAGAAATCGGGCCTTTCGAAAGTATTTCCGTGGCTCAGGCCGTTCACAACTGCGGCGGCAAGGTCGTCGTTCAGGTCAAAGACGTCGTCGCTCACGGCAGTCTCGATCCGCGGATGGTCAAGATTCCCGGCATCTATGTCGACGATGTCGTCATCGCCGCTCCGGAAGATCATCAGCAGACTTATGACTGTCAGTATGATCCGTCCTTAAGCGGCGAACATCGGGCTCCGGAAGGCGCTGCCGAAGAAGCCCTTCCTATGAGTGCCAAGAAAATCATCGGTCGCCGCGGTGCCTTGGAACTGACCGAAAATGCCGTCGTCAACCTCGGCGTCGGTGCTCCGGAATACGTTGCCTCCGTTGCCGGTGAAGAAGGGATTGCCGATACGATTACCCTTACCGTCGAAGGCGGTGCCATTGGCGGCGTACCGCAGGGCGGTGTTCGTTTCGGCTCCTCCCGCAATGCCGATGCCATCATCGACCATACGTATCAGTTTGACTTTTACGATGGCGGCGGCCTGGATATGGCTTATTTGGGACTGGCTCAGTGCGACAGCACGGGCAACATCAACGTCAGCAAGTTCGGTACTCACGTTGCCGGCTGCGGCGGTTTCCCGAATATTTCTCAGCAGACCAAAAGTGTTTTCTTCTGCGGCACCTTTACGGCCGGCGGCTTGAAAGTAGCTGTGGAAGACGGTAAGGTCAAGATTCTCAAAGAAGGCAAGGCCAAGAAATTCATCAAGGCCGTCGATCAGATTACCTTCAACGGTTCCTATGCTGCCCGCAATGGCAAGCGCGTTCTCTACATTACCGAACGCTGCGTCTTTGAATTGACCAAAGACGGGCTGGCCCTCATCGAAGTCGCACCGGGTATTGATATCGAAAAAGATATCTTGGCTCACATGGACTTCAAACCGATTGTCAATAACCCCAAAACCATGGACGCCCGCATCTTTCAGGACGGTCCTATGGGACTGAAAAAATAAATCTCTCGCTGTAAAGGAGACCTTACTATGAAACCAATGAGACTCCATCACGTAGGCATCGTCTTGCCGACGTTAGAAAAAGCCCACGAATTCATGCAGAATAACGGCCTTGAAATCGACTATGCCGGTTATGTCGACGCCTATCAGGCCGACCTCATCTTCACCAAATTCGGTGACTATGCAAGCCCGATTGAAATGATCATCCCGCACTCCGGTGTCCTTACTAAATTCAACGGCGGCCGCGGCGGCATCGCTCACATCGCCTTTGAAGTCGACGACGTCGAAGGCGTCCGTAAAGAAATGGAAGCTAAGTGCCCGGGCTGCATGTTGGAACAGAAAGCCGTACAGGGGACGGACGACATCATCGTCAACTTCCGTCGTCCTTCGACCAACCAAGGCATCCTCGTCGAATACGTTCAGACGACGGCACCCATTACGGGCCGCGGCGAAGATCCCTTCGTAAAGGCCATGGGCGCCGAAAAAGGAAAGCTCCGCGAACCGTGGCATCCTATGCGGCTGCACCATATCGGCATCGTCCTGCCGACCTTGGAAAAGGCGCATGATTTCATAGAAACGAATGGCCTTGAAGTCGACTATGCCGGATTCGTCGATGCTTATCATGCCGACCTCATCTTTACCAAAAAAGATAAGAACAGCACGCCCATTGAATTCATCATCCCTCGCGAAGGCGTCCTGAAAGACTTCAATCACGGCAAGGGCGGCATTGCCCACATCGCCTTTGAAGTCGACGACGTCGAAAAAGTACGGCAGATCATGGAAGGCCAGCAAGAAGGCTGCATGCTGGAAAAGAAGGCCGTTCAAGGCACGGACGACATCGTCGTCAACTTCCGCCGTCCCAGCACGGATGCCGGTATCCTCGTCGAATACGTCCAAACCGTTGCGCCCATTAATCGCAGCAATCCCAATCCGTTTCAGAATTGATTTTTGTGAAAAAAGGTGACCATCATGTATACTCTCGGAATCGATGTTGGTTCGTCTTCTTCGAAAGCCGTCATTTTGGAAGACGGCAAGAAAATCATTGCCCAAGCCGTCGTTGAAATCGGTACCGGTTCATCCGGTCCGGAACGGGTCTTGGACGAAGTCTTTGAAAAGACGAACTTAAAGATAGAAGATATGGCCAATATCATCGCCACCGGTTACGGCCGCTTCAACGTCGACTGCGCCAAGGGCGAAGTCAGCGAAATTACCTGTCATGCTAAAGGCGCTCTCTTCGAATGCCCGGGCACGACGACCATCCTCGATATTGGCGGTCAGGACGTTAAGTCGATTAAACTTAACAGTCAGGGACTGGTCATGCAGTTTGCCATGAATGACAAATGCGCTGCCGGTACGGGCCGTTTTCTCGACGTCATGTCCAAGGTACTAGAGATCCCCATGTCTGAAATGGGGGACTGGTACTTCAAATCGAAGCATCCGGCGGCTGTCAGCAGTACCTGCACGGTCTTTGCAGAATCGGAAGTCATTTCCCTCTTGTCGAAGAACATCCCTAAAGAAGACATCGTAGCCGGTGTCCATCAGTCCATTGCTGCCAAGGCCTGCGCCCTCGTGCGCCGCGTCGGTGTCGGCGGTGACCTGACTATGACCGGCGGCGGTTCCCGCGACCCCGGTGTCGTCGATGCCGTATCGAAAGAATTAGGTATCCCTGTCAGAGTAGCCCTCCATCCTCAGGCCGTTGGTGCCTTGGGAGCCGCTCTGATTGCTTATGATAAAATCAAGAAATAAGTCAAAGGAGAGAACAGAATCATGAGTGAAGAAAAAACAGTAGATATTGAAAGCATGAGCGCCAAGGACGCCCTTGGTTACTTCTTGCCGAAAGTCGATGAAGACGCACGCAAAGCTAAAAAAGAAGGCCGCCTCGTTTGCTGGTCCGCCTCGGTAGCACCTCCGGAATTTTGCACGGCCATGGATATTGCCATCGTCTATCCGGAAACTCACGCTGCCGGCATCGGTGCCCGTCATGGTGCTTCGGCTATGCTCGAAGTTGCCGAAAATAAAGGCTATAACCAGGATATCTGTTCCTACTGCCGCGTCAACATGGGCTATATGGAACTCATCAAACAGGAAGCCCTTACGGGTAAAACGCCGGAAGTCTTGAAGAATTCTCCGGCTTCTCCCATTCCCCTTCCGGACGTCGTCCTCACGTGCAACAATATTTGCAATACCCTCCTCAAATGGTATGAAAACTTGGCCAAAGAACTGAACGTTCCTCTCATCAACATCGACGTACCGTTCAACCATGAATTCCCGGTTACGAAACACGCTAAACAGTACATCGTCGGCGAATTCAAACATGCTATTTCTCAGCTCGAAGAACTCTGCGGCCGCCCCTTTGACTATGAAAAATTCTTTGAAGTCCAGAAACAGACTCAGCGCTCCATCGCTGCCTGGAACAAGATTGCGACCTACTTCAAATACAAACCGTCGCCGCTCAACGGTTTTGACCTCTTCAACTACATGGGTCTCGCCGTTGCCGCTCGTTCTTTGAACTACTCTGAAATCACGTTCAACAAATTCCTCAAGGAATTGGATGAAAAAGTTGCCAATAAGAAATGGGCCTTCGGCGACAATGAAAAATCTCGTGTTACCTGGGAAGGCATTGCCGTTTGGATCGCTCTCGGCCATACCTTTAAAGAACTCAAGGGTCAGGGCGCTCTCATGACCGGTTCTGCTTATCCCGGCATGTGGGACGTTTCTTATGAACCGGGCAACCTCGAATCCATGGCAGAAGCTTATTCTCGGACCTATATTAACTGCTGCCTCGAACAGCGCGGTGCCGTTCTTGAAAAAGTCGTCCGCGACGGCAAATGCGACGGCCTGATCATGCATCAGAACCGTTCCTGCAAGAACATGAGCCTCCTCAACAACGAAGGCGGCCAGCGCGTTCAGAAGAACCTCGGCGTACCGTATGTCATCTTCGACGGTGACCAGACCGATGCCCGCAACTTCTCAGAAGCTCAGTTCGATACCCGTGTCGAAGCTTTGACCGAAATGATGGCAGATAAAAAAGCCAGTGAAGGAGGAAATCACTAATGAGTCAGATTGATGAACTTATCAGCAAATTTCAAGAAGTATCCAACCATCCTCAAAAGACGGTTTTAAACTATAAAAATCAGGGCAAACGCCTGGTCGGCATGATGCCTTACTATGCCCCGGAAGAAATCGTATACGCAGCCGGCTGTCTCCCTGTCGGTATGTTCGGTGCCCAGAAACCTCAGATCGCTGCAGCTCGTACTTATTTGCCTCCCTTTGCTTGTTCCTTGATGCAGGCCGATATGGAACTCCAGCTCAACGGTACTTATGACTGCCTCGATGCCGTCATCTTCTCCGTACCCTGCGACACCCTGCGCTGCATGAGCCAGAAATGGCACGGCAAGGCTCCGGTCATCGTCTTTACCCATCCGCAGAACCGTAAGATCCGCCCGGCTGTCGACTTCCTCAAAGCCGAATACGAACACGTCCGCGCTGAATTGGAACGCATCCTCGGCGTCAAAATTTCCGACCTTGCCATCCAGGAAGCTATCAACGTCTACAATGAAAACCGCCGTGCTATGCGCGAATTCTGCGACGTTGCCGCTCAGTATCCGCAGATCTTCACGCCGGTAAAACGTCACGACGTCATCAAAGCTCGTTGGTTCATGGACAAGGCAGAACACACGGCCCTCATTCGTCAGCTCATCGACGCCGTCAAGAAAGAACCGGTACAGCCGTGGAATGGCAAGAAAGTCGTCCTTTCGGGCATCATGGCCGAACCGGATGGATTCCTCGATATTTTCAGCGAATTCAACATTGCTGTCGTTGCCGACGACCTGGCTCAGGAATCCCGTCAGTTCCGTACGGATGTACCGTCCGGCATCGATCCCTTGGAACAGCTCGCTCAGCAGTGGCAGGATTTCGACGGCTGCCCCTTGGCCCTGAATCCGGACAAACCGCGCGGACAGATGCTCATCGACATGACCAAGAAATACAAGGCCGACGCTGTCGTCGTCTGCATGATGCGTTTCTGCGATCCTGAAGAATTTGACTATCCGATTTACAAACCGGAATTTGAAGAAGCCGGTGTCCGCTACACCGTCCTCGACCTCGATATCGAATCTCCGTCTCTGGAACAGCTCCGTACGCGTATCCAGGCCTTCTCGGAAATTCTCTAAGCCTTGGTTTCACTTGGGCGGGACCCCGTGAGGAGCCGGCCACAATATAACCTGTCTTCCCTGGCAGGATGCATAGCTTGAAGCCCGTGTCAAGCGGGCTTTGGGCTATCAATGTTGCTTTAAAGACGGCTTCGCCGTTTTTAAATATAAAGATATACATATAATCTATTAGGAGGAAATTCAATCATGGATTTTAAACTTTCTGAATTACAGCAAGATATTGCCAATCTCGCAAAAGATTTTGCTGAAAAAAAATTAGCTCCTACTGTAAAAGACCGCGATGAAAAAGAAGTTTTTGACCGCGCTATCCTCGATGAAATGGGCACCCTCGGCCTTCTCGGTATTCCTTGGGAAGAAGAAAACGGCGGCGTTGGCGCTGACTTCCTCAGCCTCGTTGTAGCCTGCGAAGAAGTCGCTAAAGTCGACCCCTCCATTGCCCTCAGCTTCGAAGTACATACCATGCTCTGCTCCTGGCCGATTTGGAAATTCGGCACGGCCGAACAGAAAGCTAAATTCCTCAAACCCTTGGCAGAAGGCACGAAACTCGGTGCTTTCGGTCTTACCGAACCGAACGCCGGTACTGATGCCCTGAACGGTTCTACGTCGGCAGTTAAGAACGAAGACGGCAGCTACACCTTGACCGGCTCCAAAGTATTCAACACCAACGGCGGCGAAGCTGACATCACGGTCGTCTTTGCTTCGACGGATAAATCGAAGGGTGCCAAAGGCATGAGCGCTTTCATCGTTGAAAAAGGCATGGAAGGCTTCACCTACGGTAAAAAAGAAGTTAAAATGGGTATTCGCGCTTCCGTACAGCGTGAACTCGTATTCCAGAACGTAAGAATCCCGGCTGAAAACCTCCTCGGTAAAGAAGGCGAAGGCTTCAAGATCGCTATGATGACCCTCGACGGCGGCCGTATCGGCGTCGGCGCTCAGGCTCTCGGTATCGCTGAAGGCGCATACAACGCAGCTCTCCAGTATGCAAAAGAACGTACGCAGTTCGGCAAACCGATCGGTAAATTCCAGGCTATCAGCTTCATGCTCGCCGATATGAAACTGAAGATTGAAACGGCTCGCCTTGCTGTCTATCAGGCTGCTTGGAAGATGGCCCAGCCCGACGTTAAATCTTACTCCGTCGATGCTGCTATCGCTAAGAAGTACGCTTCTGATGTCGCTATGCAGGTTACCACCGATGCTGTACAGGTATTCGGCGGCTACGGCTTCACTCGTGAATATCCGGCTGAACGCTACATGCGTGACGCTAAGATCACCCAGATTTATGAAGGCACCAACCAGGTACAGCAGATGATCATCTCCGGTGCCATCCTCAGATAATCAAAGAGTTTCCTAACCAAACTCTCCTCCTTTTGAAACACGTATAGAAATAAATAGTATGAGATAACAACCGCTTACATGAAGACCCTGCATTCGGAATAGTGCAGGGTCTTTTTTTTGCGGAATCGTATTCACTTAAGCGGAAAATACCTTTTTGACGACACACAAGGCCTTTGATATACTTTGTTCATCGAACATATTGTCCGCGGAAACATGTTGTTTCCGGTTTTGGAGGAAAGAAGGGGTGTTTGTAATGCATTACGATTTTGATGAAATCATTGATAGAAGGGGGACTCGGGCCTTAAATACCGACGGCTTCCGCAGCTATATTTTCAAGGACGTGGAAGGGAAAAAGAAATTTCCCTTTAAAGATGATGAATTTATCCGCATGTGGGTGGCCGATATGGAATTTGCGACGCCGCCGGAAATTTGCCGGGCCATGAAAGACCGAATCGACCGCCGGATTTTTGGCTATACCGGCCTATATGATGACTCTTATTATAAGGTCTTTTCCGGTTGGTGCAAAAAGATGTACGATTGGGAATTTCCCCAAGAAGAATTAACTTTTTCTTCCGGCGTTATCCCGGCTTTATATGAAATCGTCGAAAATCTTGTAAAAGACGATGAAAAGGTCCTCATCACGACGCCTTCGTACGGCTTCTTTCAGCATGCGGCTGAATATTCCGGCAAAGAATATGTCTGCTCTCCCTTGCGGCGTGATGAAGACGGTCATTATACGATAGACTTTGAAGATTTTGCCCAAAAAGCCGCCGATCCTATGATGAAACTGGTCATCTGGTGCAATCCTCATAATCCGACGGGCCGCGTATGGACGGCTGACGAATTAAAGCGAGTTGCCGATATCGTGGAAGAAAATGACTTATGGATCATCAGTGATGAAATCCACTGCGACCTCCTGCGCAGCGGCGTCCGTCACATTCCCATGGCAAAAATGATGGATACGTACGCAAAACTCATTACCTGCATGTCAGCCAGCAAGACCTTTAATATGGCGGGCCTCATGTTTTCGGACATCATCATCCGCGATCGGAAGCTGCGCCGGACTTTTGTGAAGCGCGATAAAAATGTCGGCGCCCTGAACCCTCTTTCACTGGCAGCTCATGAAGCGGCCTATGAGCACGGCGGCGAGTGGCTGAAACAAATGAAAGCTTATCTCGATGGAAACTTTCAATATGTCCATGACTTCCTGGCGGAAAAATTGCCGCTCATTTCTTTTGAAATCCCGGAATCGACGTATCTGGCCTGGGTAGACATGAACCCTTACTTGAGTGATATTGCCGATATCCCCGACTTCTTTGCCAATAAGGCCGGCGTACTCCTTGAAGGCGGTGACAGTCTCTTTGTCGGCAATGCAAAAGGGTTCGTTCGTTTGAACCTGGCCATGCCGCGATCCCTTATTGAAGAAGGCTTAAACCGGATATATGAAGCGGTCCGCAAGCATTCCGGCTCCGTACCGTCGGCTGATTGATGACCCCTGTCTTTTTTTGAGGCACTGTGGGCAGTGAACTGATTTTTTGATATATGAGGTGGTTGTTTTGAATATAAGAACAGCCACATTAGGAGATTTACAGGCCGTTACGGCCGTTGGAGCCAATTGCTTTCCGCCTGCGGAAGCGCAGCGACAGAAGTCGAATTTAAAGACCGTCTGACCCATTATGGCAACCATTTTTTGCTGCTTTTCGATGAAGCGGACCTGACGGACGATATGTATGACGATGCGTTTCTTCACAACGAGCAGGGGCCTGGCAGATGATCTTTGGCGTCAAATACGATTTCGTCCTGCCGCCGTCAGGGCTATGTCGGAAAACTGATGCAGGCCGCCATGGATGCTGCTCGGCATCAGATGCGTCTTACTTTCTAATCGAAAATAGAACCCAGAGAGGCTGTTTCATGCGATAAAAATCTTGCATGGGACAGCCTTTTTGGATGCTCAAATGGTATATAAAATAACATATGAACACTTGAACATATGTTATTTTAATGGTATCATTAGGCATATAAAGAATGTCTTTTAAAAGGGGGCTGCGTTATGGCAGAGCATACGTTACATGAAGAAAACTGCACTTGCTGCGGGCATCATCACCATGATGACAAATACGTTGAAAAAGAAGAACACTGCAGTTGCTGCGAGGGTGAGGAATCGGTCAGTCTTGATTCTATCGGTACCTGCAGCTGCTGCCACGATGAAGAAGTGGAAGAGGAAGAAGGGGGCGCCTTGTGGACCCTGGTCGTCGGAACCCTTGTCTTTTTAATTACCTATGTAACCGACCTCGTTCCCGAAGCTTTTTCACTTCCCGCTTATATCGTCGCTTATTTACTCCTCGGCTATAGTGTCCTTCGCGAAGCGGCTGAAAATATCATGAAGCGTCAGCCTTTTGACGAAAATTTCCTCATGGCCGTAGCTACCATCGGGGCCTTTGCCATCGGTGACTACCCGGAAGCCGTGGCCGTCATGCTCTTTAGCCGTATCGGGGAAGCTATGGAAGAACGGGCTGTCAACCGCAGCCGGAAGCAGGTGGCGGCTGCTATCGATATGCGGCCTGACGTCATCCACCGCCTTATGGAAGACGGAAGCACCGTTGAAGTTCCGGCCCGAGATGCCGCCGTTGGCGATATCGCTGTCGTCCGCGTCGGTGACCGCATCCCTTTGGACGGTGTCGTCGTCTCCGGCGACAGCCTTCTCGATACGTCGGCTCTGACTGGGGAACCGGTTCCCGTTACCTGCCATGAAGGGTCTGAAGTCATGTCGGGCAGCATCAATACGACGGGCGTCCTTCACGTTAAGGTTACCAAGCCACTGGCGGAATCGATGGTCACTAAAATCTTGGAATCCGTCGAAAAAGCGGCGGCCAGAAAACCCAAGATCGACCGCTTTATCACTCGCTTTTCCCGCATTTATACGCCGGCTGTCGTCGCGATCGCCGCGGCTACGGCTATCATCCCGTCCTTGATTACGGGCGAATGGCATTACTGGATTTATACGGCTTTGACCTTCCTTGTCATCAGCTGCCCCTGCGCCTTGGTACTCAGCGTGCCCCTCAGCTTCTTTGCCGGTATCGGTGCCGCGTCGAAGCAGGGCATCCTGTTTAAAGGCGGTATTGCCGTCGAACAGCTTAAAAATATCGGTGCCGTCGTCTTTGATAAGACCGGGACGATTACCAAAGGAAACTTCGTCGTCCACCAAGTCCTGCCGGCCGATGGCTTTGACGAAGAAGAGGTGTTCCGCCTCAGTGCATCGGTGGAACAGGCGTCGAATCATCCCATTGCCCGCAGCGTCGTCGAAGCGTCTGAAAAACGAGGCTTGACCTTGGCACAACCGGAAGCCGTTGAAGAATTTGCCGGCCAGGGACTGAAGGCCAGCGTCGACGGTCACGTCGTCCTCTGCGGCAATCAGAAGCTCATGGACGGTCATGCCGTGGTTATGCCGACGATAGAAGCGGCTGAATACGGTGCCGAACTGTTCGTTGCCGTCGATGGCCGCTATGCCGGCCGTATGGTCGTGTCCGACACGATCAAAGAAGATGCTGTCGATGCTATTAAGGCTATTTCCGGTCTGGGCATTACGACGGCCATGCTTACCGGTGATTCTCAGCAGGCTGCCAATTACATCGCATCCAAGACCGGTATCGACGACGTCCGGGCCAAGCTCTTGCCTCAGGATAAGGTACGACAAATGGATGAACTCCGTAAGAAATACGGTCCGGTCATGTTCGTCGGCGACGGCATCAACGATGCACCGGTCCTGGCCGGTGCCGATGTCGGTGCCGCCATGAACAGCGGTGCCGATGCGGCCGTAGAAGCAGCTGACGTCGTCTTCATGCATTCTAAAGTCAGTGCCGTTCCTAAGGCCCTCCATCTGTCGAAAGAAACGATGAAGATTGCCAAGCAGAACGTCGTCTTTGCCTTAGGCGTGAAAGGGCTGGTCATGGTCGCCGGCTTTGCCGGGTACGCTTCCATGTGGGCTGCGGTATTCGCCGACTCCGGCGTCGCTGCCCTGTGTGTCCTCAACTCGGTCCGCATGCTCTATAAAAAATAACTGACCATCTCCCGATGACAGTTCCATAACAGAAAGCCCCGTCGAAGAAATTTCCTTCGACGGGGCTTTGTTGTAGATGCTGCTTGATTTCTATTTCGTAAACTGCAAGGGGACTGTCGATACGACGACGTCTAAGTAAGGCAGGGTACGGAGTCTTAGCAGCCAGCCGCTCTGGTTGTGAAGCAGACGGTGCCATAATTTTTTCGTTTCAAATTCCGGGATGAGGACGGTAATCGTATCTTTGGGAGCCGTCTCTTTCCGCAGCTCTTGGATAAAGGTGATGAGCGGGTCCGTCAACTGCCGATAGGGAGACTGGAGCATGATGAGCTCGATGTCAGGTTCCAACTGCTGCCACAAGGTTTTGATCTTTTTGCCCCGTTCATCGTCGCTGTAGACGTTGACGGCATAGATTTTATCTTTCGAACCGCTGATGATCTTGGCGTAGCGAATGGCCTTGGCTACGGCTTGAGTCGGGGACGCGATGGGGATGATGATGATATTGCGGCCTAAGTCGGTGGTCATGACTTTCGTATATTCTTCCGGCGTCAGCAACAGCTGTTCCCGGACGTCATCATAGTGATGATGGACTTTAAGGAACATATAGACCAAGGTCGGGATGAGCAGGACGATGATCCAGGCACCGTAGATGAATTTGGTGATGAGGACGATGACGACGACGCAGGCCGTGACCAGGGCACCGAAGCCGTTGATGACGGAAAAGAGGCGCCAGTTTCGTTCCCGGCATTGTCTCCAGTGGACGACCATGGCCGATTGGGCAATGGTGAAGGAGAGGAATACGCCGATGGCATAGAGGGAAATGAGGTGCTCAATATTACCCTGGAAGAAGACGATCAAGATGCCGGCCATGAGCGTCAGGACTTGGATGCCGTTAGAATAGCTCAGGCGTTCACCGCGGTTGGCAAAGTAGCGGGGGACGTAGCCGTCGACGGCCATGAAAGAAAGAAGCGGCGGCAGGCCGTTGTAGGCCGTATTGGCGGCGATGTAGAGGATGACCATCATCAAAATCTGGATGACGTAGTAAATCAAGGTCCGGCTGAAGATATCTTCGACAAGGAGGGACAATAGGGTGTAGCCTTGTGTCGGCAAGAGGTGAAGATAAATGATGAGGTAGCCGAGGCCGCCGAGCATGATTGCCAGGATACAGGCCATGACAGCCGTCGTTTCGATGGCGTTTTTTTGCTGAGGCGCCTTGAACATGGTGACGCCGTTGGCAATGGCTTCGATGCCGGTCATGGAACTACAGCCGTTGGCAAAGGCCCGAAGGACGATGAGCATCAAGGCGGCCTGATTCAATGGGGCTACCGTTTCGACAGCGACGGTATGAGCCGTGAGGGTGCCGTTCCAGATTTGATAGAAGCCGCCGATTAAGGTGATCCCCATGGCAGCCAAGAAGAAGTACGTCGGCCAGACGAAGACGGTTGAGGCCTCCCTGGTACCGCGCAGGTTGACGATCATCATCAGGATGAGAACGCCGAGGTCGAGATAGACGTGGTAAGGGTGGAGGACCGGAAAGGCACTGACCAGCGCCGCCGTCCCTGAAGAAATGGAAACGGCAACGGTCAGGATGTAATCGGCCAGAAGCGCCGCCCCTGCCGTAAGGGCCGGGTAGACACCGAGGTATTTCATGGCGATGCCATAGGAACCGCCGCCGCCAGGATTGACCCGGACGACCTGGGTATAGGACAGGGCAACGATGAACAATAAGGCAATGATAGCTAAGACGATAGGTCCGAAATAACGGTATGTCGCTAAGGTCGGTACCGAAGCCAGGACGATGGCAATCTGTTCCGGCCCGTACCCGACGGATGACAGGGCATCCGATGAGAAAATAGGCAGGGCCTTCCATTTTGGCATCTGTTCGCCCTCGAGTTTGGTATTCTCCAAAGGCTTGCCGAGAAGGTGGCGACTAATCGTTTTGAATAGCATGATAGCCTCCTTTTTTAATTGTAAGAAACTGCATTTTGCTAAATATAATTCAGTATAATCCCACTTTATTATCCTGTCAACTGAGATTTTACCCTTATCATTCTCGTTGGGAATGAGGCATTGAAACCCAGCGTAAAAAAGACATCCTTTGACGCAAGGGAAGGTCAAAGGATGTCTTTTTCGTAAGGAGGAGATCGTATTATTTAGAGGCTACGAGAGCTTCTAATTTAGCAAGTCTTGCATTGAGATCCTGATTCTGGCTTTCCAGGGCTTCAATTTTTTGATTCTGGTCCGTCAGTTCTTTATCCTGCGATTCCAATTTAACGGCCATTTCCGACTTGCTCATGTGAGCGTAAGGGGAAGAAGAGCCGATTTTGAAGGAAACGCCGGCGCTGTACATGTTGTCGTTGTTGCCGATGGTAGCGGCAAGGTTTACCATGGTGTCTTCATTGGGGCGATAGAAGGCGCCGAGGGCTGCGGCATGTTCGCTCTTGTAGGAGCCGAATCCGACGGCGAAGGAGCCTTTGTCATCGGGGTCGAAATCTAAGGGATGGAGGGATGCCAAGGCAGCGGCACCGGCACCGACGCGATTGACGTCGCGACCAATCTGGTTGATGCGGCCGTTCATTTCGTTCATGCCGTTACCGATGTTGTTGATCGTCCGGTCGAACTGGCCTTTGTTGATGGCATCACCGGCTTCTGTAGCTTCGCCGACGTTGTGAATGGCATTGCCGCCCATGTTGATGTTGCCATCCTGGATGGTAATGTTTTTCGTCGGATCGGAATTATTGATCGTCAGGCCGTTGTTGTTGATCGTCGTATTGCCCGTGCGGATGGAGTCGCCGGTGATGACCGTCTTGTTGTCGCCGGTACCAACGGTGATGCTGGTGTTGAATTCCGCCGTATTGAGGCCTTTTAAGTCTTTGGACAATTTGACGGAAACGCCATTTTCGCCCTTAGCTACGACGCCGATGTTGTCGTCAGACAGGTTGTCCGTAGCGGCGCCGCCGGTGATTTCCATGGTTTCACCGACTTTGACGCTGACTTTACTCTTGTCGTCGCCGGCAAAGTCGCGGCTGCCGGAAGCGACTTTGTCCGTCAATTCTTTTACGGTATTGGCAATGCCGTCGGCATAGGTTTTCACCTGTTTCAACTGGGCGACGTTGACGGCGTCCGTGTCAGCCGTACCGGCAGCGAGGTTGGTGATCTGACGAGTAACGGCTTCGTTGCTGTCGGTCGTACCATAGCCTAAGCTGACGGCAGCAGCTGTTGCCTTATAGGTGGAAAGGGCACTGTCTTTGCGGAGGACAGCCTTAGCAATGCCGTCATGTTCTTTTTCGAAGGCGTTCAAGGCGGCGATGGCCGTTTTTTTACCGGCAGCTAAGTCGTTGAGTGTGGCAAGGTCGGCGGCCCGGTCAGCTTCTGTGGCGTAGGTCGTGCTGTTCATTTTAGCGGCCTGTTTATCATAGGCCATGACAGCTTTTTCATAGGCAGATTCAACCGTTTTGTAGTCATTATAGACATCTTCGCCGTAGGTATTGTAGAAGTTAGTGACGGCTGTGACGACACTGTCATCGCCGGTTTTATTGGCCAGGGCCAAATCGTTTGCCATCGAGTCCGTTGCCGCGCTTGTTGAGTAGATACTCTTGACAATATCTGTTGAGTCTTTGAGGGGAACGTAGCCGTAGATACCGTAACCGCGATTGGCGTAGGAATTATCCCCTAAAGCGACGCCGTCAGAACGGACGTAGGAGTAGGTGTTTTCGGCCGTGGCAGCCCCTTTCCCGAGAGCTACGCCGCCGTACATGGCGTTGGCACTGGCGCCGAGGGAAACGCCGCCGTGATCTGCTTTGGCCTTATGTCCGATGGCTGTCCCGACGAGCGCCGTAGCATAGTTACCGATAGCCGTTGAATAGTAGGAGGTGGTTTGGTCATTGGTCATTGACTTGCCAATGTTGAAAATCCCGCCACTGGCTTGCATGCCCATAACGACAGCACCGGCGCCCTTTGAATCTCGGCCGACGACGGTGGCCCAGCTGGTACCGAGGTTTCTTTGCCCGACGACGGTAGCGGCGGCTGTGCTTTTATTGTCATAGCCGACGACGACAGAGCCATTATTGCCGTTGTTATTCCGGCCGATAACGGTGGTATCGGTATTTATAGCGTAGTTGTGATCGCCAATGGTTAAGGCACCATTATACGTTTTGTTGTCGAAGCCGATGGCTACCGTATCGGCTGTCGTGGAACTGGATGATACTTTATTCGGATGATCCGTCCCCGATGTTAAATCCATTGTAACGGGATCGGCGGCTGAGACCGATAAGGAACCGCAAATCGCCAATACGGCTAAGCATGTACTCAGGGTGACTTTCTTTTGGCTAAATCTTTTTGTTTTCTTCATAATCGTAAATCCTCCTCAATGATTCCTACTAGGCAGCTTATCGGCTCATTTTATTTTTTAACCGGATAATATGAATAATTTTAGTCCAAATTAACGGTTAAATACGATTAAAAATATCTTGTTTAACTGTAAAAAAATAAATGAACCGGCAATATGCAAGTTCATATGTAGGAATATAAAATACATTTTGCTATGTATTTCCATGGAGTATATTACTACAACTTGAAGTGAAATACAAGGCTTTATGACGAATTTTATTTAAATATATCATTGTCATGTCACAAAAACAAATGTTTTGTAGGAATTATTCCTACGAAAATTAAAAGCTTATAAATGGCTTTATATAGTCGATCATCGTTTATGATAGATTGCCAAAGATGGAAATCTTATCAGAAAAATTCCTACAAAATAATCGGTTCTAACGTTATTGAATGGTGGGGGAAATATAAATGAGATATGACGAAAATATACCGTCATATGAAAATTCAATGAAAAAGACATCCTTCGATGTAACGATGGTATCGAAGGATGTCTGATTGGTAAGTGCCTTAGCTTATTTAGTGGCGACGAGGGCTTCTAATTTAGCTAATCTTTCATTGAGTTCTTGGTTCTGGCTTTCAATTTTTTGATTCTGAGCTGTCAATTCTTCCAGCTTGACGGCCATTTCCGACTTACTCATGTGAGCGTAAGGGGAAGCAGGGCCAATCTTAAAGGAAACGCCGGCGCTGTACATGTCATCACTGTTTCCGATGGTTGCAGCGAGGTTTACCATGGTGTTTTCGTTGGGACGATAGAAGGCACCGAGGGCAGTAGCGTGTTCGCTCTTATAGGAGCCGAAGCCGACGGCGAAGGATGCTTTGTCATCGGGATCAAAATCCAAGGGATGGAGGGATGCCAAGGCAGCGGCACCGGCACCGACGCGGTTGACATTGCGGTCGATCTGGCCGATACGGCTGTTCATTTCACTCATGCCGGTGGTGAAGTTGTTGATCGTCCGATCGAACTGGCCTTTATTGATGGCATCGCCGGCTTCGGTTGCTTCGCCGACATTGTGAATGGCATTGCCGCCCATGTTGATGTTGCCATCCTGGATGGTAATGTTTTTCGACGAGTCTTCGTTTACAATGGTAAGACCGTTATTGTTGATCGTCGTGCTGCCTGTCCGGATGGAATCACCGGTAATGACCGTCTTGTTGTCTCCGGTACCGACGGTGATGCTGGTGTTGAATTCCGCCGTATTGAGGCCTTTTAAGTCTTTGGACAATTTGACGGAAACGCCGTTTTCGCCTTTTGCTACGACGCCGATATTGTCATCAGACAGGTTGTTTGTTGCGGCGCCGCCGGTGATTTCCATGGTTTCACCGACTTTGACGCTGACTTTACTCTGGTCGTCGCCGGCGAAGTCGCGGCTGCCGGAAGCGACTTTGTCCGTCAGTTCTTTGACCGTATTAGCAATGCCGTCTGCATAGGTTTTCACCTGTTTCAACTGGGCCACGTTGACGGCGTCCGTGTCTTCCGTACCGGCAGCCAGGTTAGTGATTTGGCGAGTAATCGCTCTAGTCACAACCGATCCGTCGGCGGCGATGACGGCGGAGCGGCCGATGCTGACGGCACTGCCGTTAGCCTTGAAGGGGGACAGGGTATGTTCTTTAAGGCGGATGGCATTTTTAATGCCACTATTTTGCTTTTCAAAAGCCGATAAGGCGTTTTTTGCATTTTCGGTCTGTGTTTCTAACACCTTTAATTCGTTGTAGTCTTTCAGTCGGTCGGCTTCAGAGGCATAGGTGGTCTCTTCCATGGCAACTCTTTTCTTATTAGCGGCCATGTCTGCCTTTTCATATTCTGAGGCCAGTGATTTCCACTCTTTATAGGTGTCTTCACCGTATTTATCGTAGAAGCCCTGTACGGCTGTTAAGACAGAGTCGCCCATTTGTTTAGCTAGGGCAAGATCATTGGCCATCGAGTCTTCTGTCTTTAAGGTTGCAGCCGTATCGCTGAGAGGGACGTAGCCATAGGCACCGTAACTGCGGTTGGCCTGGGCGCCGTCACCGAGGGCGACACCGTCGGCATGGAAGAGGGAGTAGGTGTTTTCTGCCGTTGCAGCACCGCTGCCGAGGGCCGTGCCGCCGTACAGGGCGTTTGTTTCGGTGCCTAAGGCAAGCCCTTCAAGATTTGATTTAGCCAGATAGCCAATCGATGTCCCGTTCAAGGACACGGCGCCATTGCCGATGGCTGTCGTAAAGTTTATCATGGTCGAGGTCGTCGGCTTATCAGAAATCTGGAAAGCACCGGCTCTGGCTCCGTTCCCGATTGCAATGCCACCGGCCGCTTTAGAATTGAGACCGAGTACCGTGGCATAAGAGCTGCCGTAGTTATTGAACCCGAAGACGGCACTGCCGCCGACACCGGAGTTACTGTGGCCGACGACGACAGAATCATTATTGGCATAGTTGTATCGGCCAATCGCTGTGGCCAGATGTATGGTAGCAGCATTCTCTGCGGTATTGTTAGAACCGATGGCTAATCCTCCGTTCCGGGCCGTATTATCAAAACCGATGGCAATCGTATTCTTTTGGGAGTTGCCGTTATTGGTCACTTTATTTTTGTGAGTGGTATCGGACGTTGTTAGATCCAGTGTATCGCCAACCGGTTCTTCAGTCGAGTCGGCAGCCGATACGGACAGGGTTCCACAGATTGCCAATGCGGCTAAAATGGCGATCAGGGTAGATTTTTTTCTTGGGTAGAGTGATTTTCTCATCAACATGATGCCTCCTTGGTGAGTTCGGGATGCGGGTATTATCCATTCATGTACGTTTTTGGGAATGGGTCAAATAATGACGGATATCCGATAAAAAATATCTGCATTCTCTCTAAATAAAAAATCAGCAGAAATCTCTATTCGAGAGGCTGTTGATAAAAAATATCGAGATTCATGCATCGAAAAACGTACGTGATTTGTATTCCACGCTCCCTGATTTATGTTTTTTTTATTTAACACAAAAAGATGTGTCAAATATGTTACAATGATAATATACCAAAACGTTTAAAAATTCAAGTATATTCTTGAGAATGTGGATTTGATGTCTATGATATATATCAATTCTAAAATAAAGGAATGGCTATTAAAAGCCGTTTGTTCCGGTAATAGAATGTAAAAAGGACAACTATTAATTGGTTATTAGAATTTTACTAATTATATTTATATAAATAAGTATATATACATATATCAAAGTAACGATATATTAATAAATAGAAAATGTTTTAAAACTATTTGTTTAAACCGGCCCAGCTTATGTTATGAAGTTATCCGGGTTCAGGAAAATTGGACACTAAAAAGGGCTCACGACGTGTCGTGAGCCCTTTTTCTATGGAGCGGATGAAGGGGATCGAACCCTCGTACCAAGCTTGGGAAGCTCGTATTCTACCACTGAATTACACCCGCACATATTAAGTTACTATATCAGTTTAACAGTAAAGTCTCTTTTTGTAAAGCGTTGATTTCAGATTCTATCGATAGATTGCCGTTATTTGGGATTTAACGTGGACCGGGATAAATTCTATTTTCTTTATTTTTGTTGGATTTGCAACCGCTAAAACGACACCGATTAGGTATACTAAAGCCATGAAAAGGAGGGATTACCATGAATGAACGAAAAGGTGTTGTTTTTTCTATCCATGAAGATAATTTGCCTGTAGAAGGCTGTACGATTTCTAAAGAGGTCGTCAATGAACCTGAATCTCATCTGTTTTACTTTTCTTTGGCGGCCCATACGGACATAAGTCCTGAAACGTATCAGAAGGCCAAGGTCGTTTATGTCCTTTCCGGAAGCCTGTCCTTTTATGGAGAGGTTGGGAATAAGGAAGTCCCTTCCGGGCAGGTCGTGGCCGTGCCGGCAGGTGTTGCCGTCGGTATGAGAAGCCAGGGCGGTGCCGTCTATATTGAAATTACGATTGAGGAGGAATCTCTTATGAATATCGATGATGGAAAACTCTTTTCTTTGGCCGATCTCGTCCCCTGCCAGGACGGTAAAATCATCAACCGCGACATCATCCAGTCGCCGAAGATGAAATTCGTCGTCATGAGCTTTGGGGCCGGTACCGGTCTTTCCGAACACGCCGCCCCGGGTGAAGCTCTTATTTTCGCCCTTGAAGGCAAGGCGGTTATCAATTATGAAGGCAAGGATTTTCCCATCAAGGCCGGTGAAAATTTTGCCTTTGCGAAAAACGGCCGCCATGCTGTAACTGCCGATGGGCCGTTTAAAATGGCATTACTTTTGACTTTAGACTAAAATTTCAGTAAAAAAACTGTCAGCCCCCTTAAAAATCTGTTATAATGAAACTAACTGATTTGGCTTCGTTATTCTCTTTAAGGGGGTTTATGTATGAAAACATTAGATGAATTATATCAGCAAATGCTCAAACGAGCAGCTGATGGGAAACCTATTGGCGTTGAAGGGGAACCGAGATTGATCGATTGTTTAGCTCATCCCGATGACCATCCGCTGGTTTGGCGAGTAAAACCCTGCCTCTGCCCTCCTGATGAACCGCACGGCTGTGAAGAAGCTTGCGATTGGGGGGCTATCAAACGCGGACCTGAAGGCGTTGAAGTCGACGACAGCCAGTGTGTCGGCTGTCAGGCCTGTGTCGATGCCTGCAAGCTCGACAACTTGAAGACCCGCAAGGACATCATTCCCGTCGTTCAGGATCTTCACGAATACGACGGACCGATTTATGCCATGGTCGCACCGGCTGTTGCCGGCCAGTTTGGGCCTAATGTCACCATGGGCAAGCTGCGTACCGCTTTTAAACGCCTGGGCTTTACGGGCATGTTGGAAGTCGCTGTCTTTGCCGATATCCTGACCTTAAAAGAAGCCTTGGAATTCGATCGTAACATTCAGAGTGAAGATCAGTTCCAGCTGACGAGCTGCTGCTGCCCCATGTGGATTGCTATGATTAAAAAGCTCTATCATCAGCTCTTGCCGAACGTTCCCGGATCCGTATCGCCGATGATTGCCGGCGGCCGGACCGTAAAGGCCCTTCATCCCAAGGCTAAGACCGTCTTTATCGGGCCCTGCCTGGCTAAAAAAGCGGAACGGAATGAACCCGATTTGGTCGGCGCTGTGGACCACGTCTTAACGTATCAGGAAGTAAAGGATTTCTTCTCTGTAACCGATATCGATTTGGAATCCCTGCCGGAAGACAACGTACCTCACGCTTCCGAAGCCGGCATCAGCTATGCCTATGCAGGCGGCGTTGCCGAAGCCGTCACGACGAC
The DNA here is from genome assembly GCF_001682955.1 of Megasphaera sp. DISK 18. NCBI lineage: Bacteria > Bacillati > Bacillota > Negativicutes > Veillonellales > Veillonellaceae > Megasphaera > Megasphaera sp. DISK 18. The sequence continues at coordinate 63,076 of NZ_LUGJ01000035.1, read as the reverse complement.
GGTACACCAGCTCGATCCCGACCGCAAGGTCGACATTAAGACCCGCAAGGCTGATGGGGTTCCGGCTTGTAAGGCCATGATCAACGACATTTTGGAAGGCAACCGCGACGGAAACTTCTTTGAAGGCATGGGCTGCATCGGTGGCTGTGTCGGCGGTCCTCGTGCCATCATCAAAAAGGAAGACGGCAAAGCTAACGTCCAGGCTTATGGGAAACAGGCCTTCTCCCGTACTCCGATGGAAAATCCTTACGTCATCGAACTCTTAAAGAAACTCGGCTTCCCGACGGTTGAAGAATTCTTGGAAAACAGTCATCTCTATGACCGGCATTTTGACTGAGCTGGCGTAGTTTTTACGAAAGTACAGAAAACTACATGACAAACGAAAAGCACTGCCATCACGCGATGATGGCAGTGCTTTTTGGCTTGAATCAAAAACTTCGGCTTTCTTTCAGTGGTGTGTATTGTTCTAAGAGATTCGTTTTTTCCGGGCTCTGGTAGGTGTAATCGGGATTTTCGGCTTTTGCTTTTTCAACGGCAGCCTTGAAATCGTAATAGACCTGCCATTTCGATTCGACCAGGTCGTGGCCGGTCTGACGCAGGAGAAAGGCCGGATGGTAGGTCGGCATGACGGGATAGCCTCGCCAGGTAAACCACTTGCCGCGATTGCGCATGATACTGGCGGCCTTGCCGTAGAAGTATTGGAAGGCGACTTTACCCAGACAGACGATAACCTTTGGCTGTACGATGTCGATTTCTTTGATTAAGTGGATGTCGGCACAGTGACGGCCTTCGTCTAAGGTTGGCGTACGGTTGTTCTTGGGCCGGCATTTTACGATATTGGTGACGTATACCCGGTCGCGGGTCAAACCGACGCTCCACAAGGCCTTGTCGAGGAGCTGCCCTGACGGGCCGACGAGGGGAACGCCGTATTCATCTTCCACACCGCCGGGGCCTTCACCGACGAACATCAAGGGCGATGTGATATTTCCTGTATATCGCGTCGGTCCGCGGTTGCCTTCCTGTCTTAGATGACAAGATTGACAGGCCATGAGGTTTTCCAGCCAATCCTTCATCATTTCATCTTGTTCCATGATACCCCTTCTTTGCGTATAAAGTAATTTAACTATAACAAGGGAAGCGGGGATTTGCAAGGAATTGTTATTTTTGGGATCATCCTCTATAATATATTTATCTTTATGCTAGTATGGTTGGATGCCAATGCTGTTTGTACGTTTTGAAAGGAGCTGAAATTATGCGAATTTCACTGATTCAATTTTCCATCGTCCCCGGCGATCGGGAAGCGAACTTTGAACAAGCACGCCGCCATGTGCAGGCTGCAGCTGCCGACGGTGCCGATATCGCCGTCTTATCGGAATTATGGGATACGTCTTTTTATCCCTCCGATGTCCGAGAAAAAGCGGATGAAGAAGGGCTGTTGGCACAGGCTTTTTTACAGGATCTGGCAAAATCTTGTAATATACATATCGTAGGAGGCTCTATTGCTCGTCGTCATGAAGGGAACATTTATAATACGACGTACGTTGTCCGCCGAGACGGCAGCCTTGTTTCTTCTTATGACAAGTGCCATTTGTTTACTCCGGGCAAGGAAGATAAGGCCTTTACGGCCGGTAAGGAACTCAATGTTTTTTCTCTCGACGGCGTGACCATGGCTTCCATCATCTGCTACGATGTACGCTTCGGGGAATGGGTCCGCATGGCGGCCTTAGCCGGAGCCAAGGTTCTTTTCGTGCCGGCTGCCTGGCCGGAAGAGCGGCTGGAACACTGGCAGCTCCTCAATCGGGCCCGGGCTATCGAAAATCAGTTTTTCGTTGCCGCTGTAAACAGCTGCGGCTTCTGCGGGCGTCTTAAATTCGGCGGTCATTCACTGCTGGTCGACCCTCAGGGGAATGTTTTGGCGGAAGGCGGCAGTGACGATGCCGTCCTTACGGAAACGATTGATTTGTCCATCGTCGATTGTTTCCGCAGCCGGATTAATGTCTTCCGTGACCGGCGGCCGGAGTTATACCATTTGTAGAAGGGAAGCGATTTTTTGGAAGGCGTGCTCCATGGATTAGAAGGAATTTTTGAGGTTTTATTTATCATCGCCATCGGCGTTATACTGTCAAAAAAAGGGTGGTTCGGCTCGAATATGAGCGCTGTTTTTTCAAAACTGGTCATGAAAATCAGCCTGCCCCTGTATATGCTCTGTCAAATGGAAAAGGATTTTACCCATGACTCTTTGATTCGTATTGCACCGGATCTCATCTTGCCCTTTGCCTCGATATTCCTGGCCTATATCGTCGGCCGCATTGCCGCCAAGGTGCTGCATATTCGCCGGGAACGGCAGGGCGTATTCGTCACCTGTTTCTTTATCGCCAATACGATTTTTATCGGCCTGCCGGTCAATTTGGCCCTCTTTGGTACGCAGAGTGTGCCCTCGGTCATGCTCTATTATATGGCTAATACGACGATGTTTTGGACTCTCGGCATTTACCATATCGTCAATGACAGTCAGGGCGGGAATGGGAATATGCCCCTGTTTTCCGCTCAGACGATCAAAAAGGTTTTTTCTCCGCCCCTCATGGGCTTTCTGATCGGCCTGGCTTTGGTGCTGGCCAATATTAAACTGCCTGACTTCCTGCTCACGTCCTTCCAATACGTCGGCAATATGGCGACGCCGATGTCACTCTTGGTCATCGGCATTGAAATGGCCGGGATTTCCATTTCTGATGTCCACTGGGACCGCGATGTCATCGGCGCCCTGGTCGGCCGTTTTCTCGTCTGCCCGGCCTGTGTGCTGGCTCTCTTGCCTTTCATTCCTGTAACGCCCATGTCGGCCCAAGTCTTTACCATGCAGGCCAGCATGCCGGCCATGACCCAGATGACCGTCGTTGCTAAATCCATCGGTGCCGATGTGCGTTATTCGACGCAGGTCACGTTTATCACTGTTGTCATGGGGATCGTCGTCATCCCCTTATATATGTTTATCGTCGGATAAAAGGAGTTTCTCGTTATTATGAAACATGTTTCTGCTTTGAAATCGGCCTTGGACTCCCATAAGGAACAGGCCTTTCAATTGAATTATGCCATTGCCAATGATCCGGAACTGTCCGGTGAAGAATTTCATGCTTGTCAGCATTATATCGATGCCTGCCGGAGTTTAGGCATGGACGTAGAAGAACATTTTACGGGACAGAAGACGGCCTTTCGGGCCGCCGTGTCCCGGTCTGAAAAGGCTGTCCTTAAAATCGCTCTCCTTGCGGAATATGATGCCCTCCCCGGCGTCGGCCACGGCTGCGGCCATTCGGCCAATGGGGCCATGAGCTTTTTGGCTGCGGCAGCCTTAAAAGATCTGAAAGACCTTCCAGTCGATGTCGATCTCGTCGGGACGCCTGATGAAGAGCTTCGCGGCGGCAAGGTCATCATGTGTGAGCAGGGGGTGTTTAACGACTATGACTTGGCGGTGATGGTTCATATATCGCCGACCAAGACCAATGCCAACTCTCACTTTTTGGCCCTCGATGACTATCGCATTGCCTTCCATGGACAAACGGCACACGCCGCCGGGGAACCGTGGAATGGGCGCAATGCTCTAAATGGTGCCATGCTGGCCCTTCACGGAATCGACATGCTGCGTCAGCACGTCCGGCCGGAAACGCGAATCGGTTCGTACATCGTCGACGGTGGGAGAGCTTCGAATGTCGTTCCCGATTACGCCGAGGTGGAATGCTGTATCCGCCACAGCGAACGAGCCTACCTCGATACGGTCGTTGCCAAGGTCATGAAATGCTTTGAAGGGGCGGCGATTGCAACCGAAACGACGTATGACGTCAAACAGATGGGCTGCAAATTCGACAATATGGTCTGGAATGAAACGGCAACTAAGGCGGCAGAACAAGTTTTGGACGATATGGGAATCGCCTACGAAGCGCCGAAGGACTGCGGCAGTTCCGATGTCGGCAACGTCAGCCACCAGTGCCCGGCCCTCCACCTTCATTTAGCCTTGGGCGATGTGCCCATGCCGGAGCACTCCGTTGAAATTGCCAATGCTGTCAAAGATCCGTCCATTGAACCGATCATCCTTCGCGGTGCTGAAATCATGGGCCGCCTGGCCGTGCTTTTGGCCGGTGATGAAAAACGTTGTCAGGCTATGATGGATGAATTCAAAGACCACGTTGCCGTCCGCGTATAAGCCGTGCGTTATTTTTCTATCTGATCGAGCATACAAGAAAGGACCTGCCACCGAGGTGACAGGTCCTTTTTCAGGCTCTCTATTCAGTTTTAGGTATCTTAGAAGACGCCTTGAGCCAGCATTGCATCAGCAACACGTTCGAAACCAGCGATGTTAGCGCCGGCTACGAGGTTGTAGCCAAGACCGTTGCGTTCAGCTGCTTCTTTGCAGTTTTTGTAGATCGTGTTCATGATTTCGTGGAGACGAGCGTCAACTTCTTCTTCCGTCCATACCAAGCGTTCGCTGTTCTGGCTCATTTCCAGAGCGGAGGTAGCAACGCCGCCGGCGTTAACGGCTTTCGACGGAGCGACGATCATGTCTTTCTGTTCCATCAAGAACTGGAGGGCATCGTTGGTCGTCGGCATGTTGGCGACTTCGATGTAGTAACGAACTTTGTTAGCAGCAATCTGTTTTGCCTGTTCCATGTGAACGTCGTTCTGCATGGCCGACGGCATAACGATATCGGCTTTGCGGCCCCACGGTTTTTCGCCCGGGAAGAATTCTACGCCAAATTTATCGGAGTAGTCCTGTACGCGGTTGCGGCCGCTGTTACGCATTTCGAGGAGGTAGTTGATCTTTTCTTCGGTAACGACGCCATCGGGATCGTAGATGTATCCGTCCGGGCCGGAGAGGGTAACGACTTTAGCGCCGAGTTCAGCAGCTTTTTTGCAGATGCCCCAGGTAACGTTGCCGAAGCCGGCAGCGGCGATCGTTTTGCCTTTAATATCCTGGCCGTCATCGCGGAGAACGTTTTCGAGGTAGTAAACAGCGCCGTAGCCCGTTGCTTCCGGACGGATGCGGGAACCGCCGTAGCTGAAGCCTTTACCGGTGAGAACGCCGTTTTCGAAGGTGCCTTTCAGGCGGCGATATTCACCAAAGAGGAAGCCGATTTCGCGGCCGCCAACGCCCATGTCGCCAGCCGGTACGTCGATATCGGGACCAATGTAACGATATAATGCCTGCATGTAGCTCTGGCAGAAACGCATGATTTCAGCGTCGGACTTGCCCGTCGGGTCGAAGTCGGAACCGCCTTTACCGCCGCCGATAGGAAGGCCGGTCAAAGCGTTTTTGAAAATCTGTTCGAAGCCCAAGAATTTGATGATGCCGGAGTAAACGTTTTTCTGGAAGCGGAGACCACCTTTGTAGGGCCCGATTGCGCCGTTGAACTGGACGCGGTAGCCGGTGTTGGTGTGGTAGTTGCCGTTATCGTCTTCCCAGACAACGCGGAATGTGAATTGCCGTTCGGGTTCGACCAGTCGGCTGATCAGGTCGTACTTTTCATATTCCGGATGTTTTTCGACGACGACGTCGAGGGAGCTCAAAACTTCTTCAATGGTCTGGACGAATTCTGGCTCGTTGGCATGTTTGACACGGACGTTTTCAATAACAGATTGCAAATACTTGTTCATAATGTAGTCACCTCATTTAAAATAGTTATACCTAAAACTGATTTCTACGATTACATAATAGCATGTTTTTCCCGTCTTGAAAACACCACAATGCGGAAAATATTTTTCCATTGCGGCATTGTTTTATCGCTATGCGAAAAAAAGAGTGAAAATTCAAGGGCTTTTTAGGGGGTGAAGGGACGTTTCAACAGGTTAAAGCACATCTATGCATTAAAATTAATTGTAAGATGATTTTGATACATAAACAAGGGGCGCTCATACTCATTTTGAAATCGACGAAAAGGACAGAAAAATCTAGTCACTTTGGCGTCGATGGTATACAATAAGAGATAAATACGCTATACAACATACACTATATGAAAAGAGGGGTACTTAAATGGGGACATACGATACCTATTCTGCTGAATATCTGCGGTATTTAGAACTCTTGGCCAAAGATTATCCGACTCAGGCAGCAACCTTTACAGAAATCATTAATTTACAAGCCATCGTTAATTTGCCGAAGGGAACGGAACACTTTATGAGTGACCTTCACGGTGAATACGGTGCTTTCTATCATATCTTAAATAACTGCTCCGGCGTCATTCGCGAAAAGGTAGAAATGATTTTTTCGGATAAGATGAATAAAATAGAACAGGACAGTCTTTTGACCCTCATTTATTATCCGAAGGAAAAGCTGAATATGCTCTATCGTGAAGGAAAGGTTACGAGTGAATGGGCCCGGACGACGCTGGAAAGGATGATCGACCTGGCTAAGTTATTGTCGTCTAAATATACTCGGTCTAAAGTACGTAAGGCCACGCCGGAAGCCTTCCGCTTCATCATCGACGAATTGATTCATGCCCAGCCCGACGAGGACCAGAACCAGCTGGTCTATCATCGGAAAATCCTCGATACGATTTTAGAGACCGGCAGTACCCGGCAATTCATCTATGCCTTAGCGGCCCTCATCAAGCGGTTGGCAGTAGACCACCTGCACATCATCGGTGACATCTATGACCGCGGGGCCCATGCTGATAAAATCGTCGATACCTTGATGGGACACCATTCGCTCGATATTCAGTGGGGCAATCACGATGTCCTTTGGATGGGCGCCGCTGCCGGCAATTTGGCCTGCATTGCCAACGTCCTGCGCAATAACATTCGTTACCATAATATGGAAATATTGGAAAACGGTTATGGCATCAGTTTACGTCCCTTTGCCCTCTTTGCTATGGAGACATATAAGGAAAATGATGGCATCGAACCGATGGTCAAAGCCATTAACGTCATCGTAGCCAAACTGGAAGGACAAACGATCTATCGCCATCCCGACTATAATATGGATGACCGGCTCATGTTCCACAAATTCGATTGGGAAAAAGGGACTGTTGATTTAGACGGTAAAACTTACGAACTGAAGACCAAGGATTTTCCGACGGTAAATCCCGTGGATCCGTATACTTTGTCGCCGGAAGAACACCAATTGATGAACGATATCCAACTGGAATTTCTCGAAAGCGAACGCCTTCAGCGTCATATCCGATTCCTTTACAGCCATGGTTCACTGTATCGCTGCATGAACAACAATCTCTTGTTCCACGGCGGCCTGCCCCTCAATCCGGACGGCAGTTTTAAAGAGGTCTATCTCGAAGGCAAACCGTATAAGGGCAAGGCCTTTATGGATAAAATTGAGCATATGATCCGCAAGGCCTATGACCAGCGCGATATGGACAGCCTGGACTTCATGTGGTATCTGTGGTGCGGCGCCGACTCACCCGTATCGGGACGCATCGTAAAGACACTTGAACGAAGCTATATCGTCGATGAATCCACCTGGAAAGAACCGCAAAATGCCTATTACCACTTGAACCGAGATAAGGATGAATGCATCAAGATCCTCCATGAATTCGGCATCGATTCGCCTCAGGGGCACATCATCAACGGCCATACCCCGGTTAAGGTCAAGAAAGGCGAAAGCCCTGTTCGAGCTGAAGGCAAGGAAATATGCATCGACGGAGGCTTCTGCAAGGCCTATCAGGGATCGACGGGGATTGCCGGCTATACATTGATTTTTAATTCCCACGGCATCCGCATCAAATCCCATTACCCCTTTGAAGACGTTTACCAAGCTTTAATGAACAACGTCGACATCGACTCGGAATCGACGCAGGTCGAATTGGAACCGAAACGAGTCATGATCGGTGACACGGATAACGGGAAAAAGCTGCTTCAAATGATCGATGACTTAAAGGCTCTCTTACAGGCTTACCGCCAAGGCGTCATTTTAGAAAAAACGGCCCAATAGGAAAATATTTAAAGGAATCTTCATTGACGGAACGGACGGCCATAGCTATAATGAAATGTATCTTATCATTTTCTATAATAAAGGAGCGAATTCGATGAATATCATTGATGAATTGTCATGGCGCGGCGCCGTCAATCAGATGACAGATGAAGAAGGGCTGCGGAAACTGACGGAAGAAAAGAGCATCTCTCTTTACTGCGGCGTTGACCCGACGGGCGACAGCATGCATATCGGTCATTTGATTCCCTTTATGATGCTCAAGCGCTTTGCCAATGCCGGTCATCATCCCTTCGTCGTCATCGGCGGCGGTACGGGTACCATCGGTGATCCCAGCGGTCGTAAGACGGAACGACAGCTGCAGACTATTGATACCATCAAGGCCAATGCAGAAAAATTAAAAGCCCAGTTTACGCACCTCTTCGGTGATTCAGAGAATATCACCTTTGTGAATAACTATGACTGGCTCAGCAAAATCGGCCTCCTTGAATTCCTTCGCGACTACGGCAAACTGTTCAGCGTCAACATCATGCTCAGCAAGGAAGTCGTTGCCAGCCGTCTGGAAGCGGGGATTTCCTTCACCGAATTTTCCTATCAGATTCTTCAGTCCATCGACTTTGAACACCTTTTTTCAAACAATGACGTGCAGCTCCAAATCGGCGGCGCCGATCAGTGGGGCAACATTACGGCCGGTATCGATACGATCCGCAAGATGCACGGCAGCGAAGCCAAGGCCTTCGGCCTTACCATTCCCCTCATGCTGAAATCGGACGGAACGAAATTCGGCAAGACTGCCGGCGGTGCCGTTTGGCTCGACCCGGAAAAGACGTCGCCTTTCGAATTCTATCAGTTCTGGCTCAACCAGGATGACGCCGACGTCATCAAATACTTGAAATACTTCACCTTCCTCAGCAAAGAAGAAATCGACGCCTTGGCCGAAGCCGTTGAAAAGGAACCGGAAAAACGCTTGGCTCAGCGCCGCCTGGCTGAAGAAGTCACGACCTTCGTTCACAGCCCGGAAGCCTTGAAGGAAGCCCAGAATATTACGGAAGCCCTCTATCACGGCAGCATTGCCGATCTTTCGGAACATGAACTGGAACAGGCCTTTGGCAAGATGCCGACCGTCGACGTTTCAAATGAAGACAAGGACGTTGTCAACTGGCTCATCGATGCCAACATCTATAAGTCGAAACGCCAGGCCCGTGAAGACATTAATAACGGAGCCGTCACCATTAACGGCGTCAAAGTTACCAGCCTCGATGAAATCGTAAAACCCCATAAGAATTCAAACGGGAAATTTGTCATCGTCCGCAAAGGCAAGAAGAAGTACACCTTGGCACGCGTTCAGCAGTAAACCGTTTTTCTGAATTCATTAAAATTTAATATTGACGGAATATTTTCTATATGCTATAATAACTCATTGCAGAATGTTCAATTGATGTTATGAGATGCATGGAGGAAACGCTTCCGGTGAGCAAAAAATTAAGCAAGGTTCAATGTCTCTAAGAGCCTTGCTTTTTTGTCGCTTTATGAAGCGTTTAACGACGCGCTTGGCGCGATTATAATGGTTTACTTTTTATAAGGGGTGAAGAATCAGCATGTTCAAACCTGTACAAGTAGGGAAAAGGACTCGATACACATATGCTAAGATTAACGAGGTCTTGAAAATGCCTCATTTGTTGGATTTACAGAATAAATCCTACGAATGGTTCCTCGAAAAGGGACTTAAAGATATCTTCAAAGACATTTCTCCTATCGAAGATGCATCGGGCAACCTGTCTTTATCCTTTGAGGGTTTTAAATTAGGGGAACCGAAGTACGACATTCGTGAATGTAAGGAATGCGATACGACGTATGCCGCACCGCTCCGAGTCCAGATCCGTCTTGTCAACCACGAAACAGGTGAAATTAAGGACCAGGAAGTATTCATGGGTGACTTCCCTCTGATTACTGATACAGGCACGTTCATTATCAATGGGGCAGAACGCGTTATCGTCAGTCAGCTCGTTCGTTCTCCCGGTGTGTACTACGGTCGTGAAATTGACCCGATGGGCATCCGCCTTTACAATTCGACGGTCATTCCGAACCGCGGCGCCTGGATCGAACTCGAAACCGATGCTAACGATATTATCTATGCCCGCATTGACCGCAACCGTAAGATTCCGGTTACGGTTCTCATCCGTGCCCTGGGCTGGGCGTCCAATTCGGATATCCTCGACCTCTTTTTCGACGACAAACGCCTGAAGGCTACTTTTGAAAAAGATACGACGGAAAATCAGGACGAAGCCTTAATTGAAATCTATAAAAAACTTCGCCCCGGTGAACCGCCGACTGTTGAAAGCGCCCGCAACCTCTTTGAAGGGTTGTTCTTCGATCCGCGTCGGTACGATATGGCCCGCGTCGGCCGTTATAAAGCCGGCAAGAAACTCGGTTGGGAACGCCGCCTCTTCGGCCTGACCCTTCACGAACCGATCGTCAATCCGGAAACGGGGGAAATCATCGTCGATGCCCATACGGAAATCGGCTCGGCAGAAGTTGAAAAAATCCGCGAAAGCGGTGTATTCCACCGTGAAATCGCAGCCGATGCCCCTCTCGGTGACGGCGGCGGTTTAGTAGAAGCTTTCGTTGAAAAGCAGGATGGCTCTGTCTATAAGGTCATCTGCAATAACAGCGATCTGCCTTATGATCACCGGACGATTACCCGCGAAGACATCATCGCTCACATCGGCTACCTCCTCAATTTGATGGATGGTTTTGGCACTGTCGATGATATCGACCATTTGGGCAACCGTCGTCTTCGCTGCGTCGGCGAACTCCTTCAGAACCAGTTCCGTATCGGCCTTACTCGTATGGAACGTGTCGTCCGCGAACGCATGACGATTCAGGATGCCGAAAGCATTACGCCGCAGGTCCTGATCAACATCCGTCCTGTCGTAGCCGCCATTAAAGAATTCTTCGGTTCCAGCCAGCTGTCCCAGTTCATGGACCAGACCAATCCCTTGGCTGAAATTACACATAAACGCCGTCTGAGCGCCCTTGGTCCCGGCGGTTTGTCCCGTGAACGCGCAGGCTTTGAAGTCCGCGACGTCCACCATTCGCACTATGGCCGCATGTGCCCGGTAGAAACGCCGGAAGGTCCGAACATCGGCCTCATTTCTTCCCTGGCTTGCTTCGGTCAGGTCAATGAATTCGGTTTCATTGAAGCTCCGTACCGCCGCGTCGACAAAGAAACGGGCGTCGTAACGGAAAAGGTTTACTATATTACGGCTGATGAAGAAGAACAGTACGTCATTGCCCAGGCCAACGAACCCCTTACCGAAGACGGTCATTTCGTCAACGAACGCGTTGCCTGCCGTCACGGTGAAGATACTCGTGAATTCCGGGCTGACCGCGTCGACTTCATGGACGTATCGCCGAAGGAAGTCGTATCTGTCGGTACTTCTATGATCCCCTTCCTCGAAAACGACGATGCTAACCGTGCCCTCATGGGTGCGAACATGCAGCGTCAGGCTGTACCGCTCCTCCGTACCCAGGCTCCGCTCGTCGGGACCGGGATGGAATACAAGGCAGCCTGTGACTCCGGGGTCTGCGTCCTGGCAAAACACAGCGGCGTCGTATCCCACGTTACCGGTGATACCATCGAAGTCCGTACTGATTCCGGCTCGATCGATACGTATAAACTGATTAAATTTGTTCGTTCCAACCAGAGTACCTGCATCAACCAGCGTCCTTTGGTTTACAAAAATGAAGTCGTTACCGAAGGTCAGGTCCTGGCCGACGGCATGGCAACTGATGGCGGTGAATTAGCCCTTGGCTATAACATCCTCGTAGCCTACATGCCTTGGGAAGGTTACAACTACGAAGACGCCGTTCTCCTCAGTGAAGAATTGCCGAAGAACGACCTCTATACTTCTATCCATATTGAAGAATATGAATGCGATGCCCGCGATACGAAACTCGGCTCTGAAGAAATCACTCGTGAAATCCCCAATGTCAGCGAAGAAAGCACGAAGAACCTCGATGAAAATGGGATCATCATGATCGGTGCCGACGTATTCCCCGGCGACGTCCTGGTCGGTAAAGTTACGCCGAAAGGCGAAACGGAACTGACTCCGGAAGAACGTCTCCTTCGCGCTATTTTCGGCGACAAGGAACGTGAAGTCCGCGATACGTCCCTGCGCGTTCCCCACGGGGAATCTGGCAAGGTTGTCAACGTCCGCGTATTCTCCCGTGAAAACAACGACGAACTGCCGCCCGGCGTAACCCGTTTGGTTCGTGTCTACATCGCTCAGAAACGTAAGATTCACGAAGGCGATAAGATGTCCGGTCGTCACGGGAACAAAGGTGTCGTCTCCCGCGTCATGCGCCAGGAAGACATGCCGTTCCTGCCCGATGGCACGCCGGTCCAGATTGTCCTGAACCCCTTGGGCGTACCGTCTCGTATGAATATCGGTCAGATTTTGGAAACTCACCTTGGCTGGGCTGTCCATGAATTGGGCAAGCAGATCAAGGAAATGGATCCGGGTCTGGAAGAAAGACTGCGTGCTGCCGGTTATGACTTTGATAAGTACGGCATGCCGAAACCGGATGTTGCCGGGATTCATATTGCCACACCGGTCTTTGACGGCGCTCAGGCTGAAGACGTATTTAATGCACTCGAAATCGCAGGTCTCCCCAGTGACGGCAAGTCCGTCCTCTATGACGGCCGTACGGGCGAACCGATGGATCGCCGCGTCACTGTCGGCTATACATACTTCCTGAAACTGCATCACCTCGTCGACGACAAGATCCATGCTCGTTCGACAGGCCCGTACTCCTTGGTTACGCAGCAGCCTCTCGGCGGTAAAGCCCAGTTCGGCGGCCAGCGTTTCGGGGAAATGGAAGTTTGGGCTCTGGAAGCTTACGGTGCAGCCTATACCCTCCAGGAAATGCTTACGGTTAAATCTGACGATGTCGTCGGCCGTGTCAAGGCTTACGAAAAGATCGTCAAGGGCGAAAACATTCCGGAACCGGGTGTGCCGGAATCGTTCAAGGTACTCCTCAAGGAACTCCAGGCTATCGGCCTCGATGTCCAGATTCTCAATGAAGACGGCGATGAAGTCGTCATCAAGGAACTTGACGAAGACGATGAAACCGAACCGGAAAAGAACGACGAACTCCGTCGCGTCATGGAAGGTGAAAATGGCCCGGAAACTCCGGCAGTACCTGCTGAAGGCAGTGATGAAAACGGCGAAGATGACGATCAGGAACCCGTTTCCAACGGCGACGAAGATGACGTCATGAGCGAAATGAGCCTCGATGCCGTTGCCGAAGCAGAACAGGCTGACGATGATGATACTACTGACGATGATGAATAACGAGTCGATAGAAGGGAGCGGTATTAGTGCTTGATGTGAATGAATTCGATTCCATGCGGATTGGCCTTGCTTCGCCCGAAAAGATTCTCGAATGGTCTCATGGGGAAGTCAAGAAACCAGAAACGATCAACTACCGTACATTAAAACCGGAACGGGATGGGTTGTTCTGCGAACGCATTTTTGGGCCTACGAAGGACTGGGAATGCCACTGCGGTAAATATAAACGTATCCGGTATAAAGGTGTCGTCTGCGATCGCTGCGGCGTCGAAGTCACGCGCGCCAAAGTCCGTCGTGAACGGATGGGCCATATTAAACTGGCTACACCTGTTTCTCATATTTGGTATTTTAAAGGCATTCCCAGCCGGATGGGCTTGATTCTCGATATCTCGCCCCGTTCGCTGGAAAAAGTCTTATACTTTGCTTCGTACATTGTCCTCGATCCGGGCGATACGTCTCTCCAGAAGCAGCAGCTGATGACGGAAACGGAATATCGCCAGTATCTCGACTTGTACGGCGATAAATTCCGCGTCGGCATGGGTGCCGCTGCGATTAAAGAGCTCCTCCAGGGACTCGACCTCGACCAGCTCGATAAAGAGCTGCGCGATGAACTCCGCGACTCTTCGGGCCAGCGCCGCGTCCGCGCGATCCGCCGCCTGGAAGTCGTCGAAGCCTTCCGTCATTCCGGCAATAAACCGGAATGGATGGTCATGGACGTCATTCCGGTCATTCCGCCGGAACTGCGCCCCATGGTCCAGCTTGACGGCGGCCGTTTTGCAACGTCTGACCTGAACGACCTCTATCGCCGGGTCATCAACCGAAACAACCGCTTGAGCCGCCTCCTTGAATTGGGTGCGCCGGACATCATCGTCCGCAATGAAAAACGCATGCTTCAGGAAGCCGTCGATGCCCTCATCGACAATGGCCGTCGCGGCCGCCCCGTTACGGGCCCCGGTAATCGTCCCCTTAAATCTCTTTCGGACATGCTGAAAGGGAAGCAGGGCCGTTTCCGTCAGAACTTGCTCGGGAAACGTGTCGACTATTCCGGCCGTTCGGTTATCGTTGTCGGCCCGGAAATGAAGATGCACCAGTGCGGTCTTCCGAAGGAAATGGCACTGGAACTCTTCAAGCCCTTCGTCATGAAGAAGCTCGTCGAAAAAGAAATTGCCACCAACATTAAAAACGCCAAGAAAAAAGTCGAACGCGTCAGCAATGAAGTCTGGGACGTCCTCGAAGACGTCATCAAGGAACATCCGGTCCTCTTGAACCGAGCTCCGACACTCCACCGTTTGGGTATCCAGGCCTTTGAACCGGTCCTTTGGGAAGGTCGGGCCATTAAGCTTCATCCGCTGGTCTGCACGGCTTTCAACGCTGACTTCGACGGTGACCAGATGGCCTGCCATCTGCCGCTGTCGGTAGAAGCCCAGTCCGAAGCTCGGACGCTCATGTTGTCGTCGCACAACATCCTGGCTCCGAAAGACGGCAAGCCGGTTGCTGTTCCTACACAGGACATGGTTCTCGGTGCCTACTACCTGACCTTGGTTAAACCGTCTGCGAAGGGCGAAGGCAAGATCTTCTCCAATTACGATGAAGTCATGCTTGCTTACGATGCCAAAGTCATCGACATTGAAGCTTTGATCAAAGTCCGCATCCCGGGCCACGGCCTCATTGAAACGACGGCAGGCAAACTCTTGTACAACTACCAGATCTACGAACCGCTGCGCCTCTTCCATACGGATAAGGTCATGGTCTTCGATAATCCTCAGGATGTCGTATTTGCCTATGAAAACGGCGTTATCGACTGGACGCACTTCATCAAAGTGAAAGATGCCGACGGTCATATCCTGGACTATGGTTTCTCCCAGTTGAAAGAAGCTTTTGGTGTCGACCTCATGGCCGTTCGCCCGCTTCCGAAACATAAAATCGATAAAGATGCTGTCGCTGCTTTCAAAGAAGGTAAAGAATATGTCGACGTCGACTGCCTCGGCGTCCTCATGAGCAAGAAGGAAATCGGCAAACTCGTCGATGCCTGCTTCCACCTCTTTGGCAACACCAAGACGGCAGAACTTCTTGATAATATTAAGGCTATCGGCTACCACTACGCTCGTCAGGCCGGTATGTCCATCGCCATTTCCGACATTCAGATTCCGGAAGAAAAATGGGATATCCTCGGCGCTGCTGACAAACAGGTACAGAACGTATCCAAGATGTATCAGCGCGGTCTCATTACGGAAGATGAACGGTATCGCAAAACCTGTGCTATTTGGGAAAAAGCGACCGATGATGTTACGGAAGTCATGATGGATAACATGGATCCGTTCAACTCGATCTTCATGATGGCTGACTCCGGTGCCCGTGGTAATAAACAGCAGATTCGCCAGGTTGCCGGCATGCGTGGCCTGATGGCTGACCCGTCGGGTCGTATCATCGACTTGCCGATCAAGGCAAACTTCCGTGAAGGCCTGTCCGTACTGGACTACTTCACCTCGTCTCACGGTGCCCGTAAAGGGTTGGCGGATACGGCTCTTCGTACGGCTGACTCGGGTTATCTGACTCGCCGTCTGGTCGACGTCTCCCAGGATGTCATCGTCCGCGAAGACGACTGCGACGTATTCGGCATCGATCTCGTCCGCGAACGGGCCCGCTTGGCAAGCTCCTGCCGCCAGGCTGTCAACCTCCTTCGCGATAAGCTCATCGGCCGCGTCCTGGCTCGTGAAGCCGTGGATCCGGAAACGGGTGAAGCCGTATTTGAAGCAGAACACCTCTTGACCAACGATGACATGGATACGATCATTGAACATCAGGTTCCGAAACTCTATCTCCGCGGCAGCCAGATGGATATCAACGATGACCTCAATCATACCAACGTCATCGAAACGGTTTCCCTCGGCGCACCGGAAGAAGGTTTCCGGGCAGCTATCCGCAAATCCATGGCGGAAAATATGCTTGGCAAGACCATCGAAGAAGCCGTCATCGACTCCAATGGCATTGAAATCTGCGCGAAGGGCACGCCCCTTACGGAAGATGCCATCGATCGCATCCTGAACAGTGATGTCAAAGAAGTCAAAGCCCGCAACAATGATATCCGCGGCGTAGAAGTCACGGCCATCGTCGAAGGCAACGGCGTCATCGAACCGCTTGAAGAACGGATCGAAGGCCGTACGGCTGCTGAAACCCTGGTCAACCCGGAAACGGGTGCCGTCATCGTAGCCCTCAATGAGGAAATCATGGCCGACCAGGCGAAAGAAATTGCTAAATATTACGATACCGTCCGGATCCGCAGCGTCCTTACCTGCCACAGCCGTTACGGTGTCTGCGCCAAGTGCTATGGCCGCGACCTCGGTACCGGCGGCAAGGTCAATGTCGGCGAATCGGTCGGCACCATTGCTGCTCAGTCCATCGGCGAACCGGGCACACAGCTGACGATGCGTACCTTCCATACGGGCGGCGTCGCATCGGCCGGCGATATTACCCAGGGTCTTCCTCGTGTCGAAGAATTGTTCGAAGCTCGTAAGCCGAAGGGCAACGCTATCGTCACGGAAATCAGCGGTACCGTATCGATTACGGAAAAAGAAGACCATCACGACATCAACATCGTTCACGTCCTCTCGAAAGACGGCGAAGAACGGAGTTACACCATTCCCTTCGGTTCGCACCTCGTCGTACACGAAGGCGATGTCATCGAAAAGGGCAGCCGTATCACGGCCGGCTCTATCAACCCCCACGATATCCTGCGTATCCAGGGCGTCGAAGCAACACAGCGCTACTTGGTATACGAAGTACAGAAGGTATACAAATCACAGGGTGTTGGTATCAACGATAAGCACATCGAAGTCATCGTTCGCCAGATGCTGCGCAAGATGAAGATTGAAGAAGCCGGAGATGCAGATGTATTGCCGGGCGATTATATCGACGTCAATATCTTTGAAGATATGAACAAACGCATTGCCAACAACGGCGGCAAGACCGCTATCGGCAAACCGATGCTGCTGGGGATTACCAAGGCCGCCCTGGCAACGGATTCCTTCCTGTCGGCTGCTTCCTTCCAGGAAACGACTCGTGTCCTGACCGATGCGGCTATTAAAGGTAAGGTCGATCCGCTCTTAGGCCTTAAAGAAAACGTCATTATCGGTAAACTCATCCCGGCAGGGACCGGCATGAGCCGTTACCGTAAAGTAAAAGTAGTAAAGACCGTTCCGTCCATCAGCTATGAAGACGAAGACGGCAATCCCGTAGATGCCCCTGAAAGTGCTGTTGAAGCACCGGAAGCCGGCCACTAAGGTTGAAAGGGAGCCCTCGCAAGAGGGCTTCTTTTTTTATACAATAAGGATATTTCAAAACGAAAAGACTGGATGAAGTAAAGGTGATTCATGCAGTATTTTATTGTACGAAAACGACAAGATTTGTCTTGGTGATGTGCTATAGTAGATATAGTACATCACCAAGACAAATCTTTTTATAGGTCGCAGAGTGTGATTTGAGGGTATAATTTACCTTTTGCACAAGCTGCAGAAGGAATTTTTGGCTTTAGCGATGTTCCTTTTGCCCTATTCAGTATAGGCAGATCGAAAGAAAATTCGTATCTTGCATGTCTTGTTGAGGTAACAAATGATTTAAACCCAGCTGATAGAGAAGATTGAACTAACAGATTGTTTGTATTGGCTGATAGGGGGTTTCGAAAATTCAATCTCCAATATGCGTTTTTTATTAACTTACAAGTATTAACTAATTAATAAATTCATGTTATGATAAAAAATAATGATGTATAAGAAGAAGGGAGGACTTGATTATGGGGGCTTTAATTACAGAAGAAATGATGCAAAATGCTTTGTCCTGGGCTTGGGATTCATCAATCAATGGTGTTCCCGGTTCGGGGACAGCCGTGGAATTGGCTAATGATTATTTGAAAGAAAATGAAAACCTGGAGTCTGCTATTGATTCGTTGGTAAGTTGGCAGGTAAGAAAATGTGGAGCAAGCGGTTTTATTACTGGCCTTGGTGGGCTGGCAACGATGCCGGTAGCTATCCCCGTTAATCTGGGAAGCACATTATATATTCAAATGCGTATGGTAGCGGCGATTGCTTATATGTGCGGCAAGGATATACATAGTGATCAAGTCCAGACTCTGGGCTATTTATGTCTATGTGGAAATTCTGGGAAAGAGGTTGTGCGAAATTTTGGGATTCAGATTGGAACAAAAATAGCTAGACAACAAATTCAACGTATTCCCCGGGAGACGCTCAAGGCTATTAATCGAGCAGTTGGATTTAAATTGATAACTAAGTTTGGCGAAAAAGGTATTATTAACTTAGGGAAAATGGTCCCTGTTGTAGGCGGAGTAATTAGTTGTGGTGTAGATGCGGCAGCTACACGGGCGATTGCCGCAGAAGCAAAAAATAGATTTTACTATTCGGATGGTGAAGATATCTAGAATCTAGATAGTATCGACGATTAAAATACTAGATTGCTGTGCCTTTGGGGCTGATTATGTAACGAGAAATTTATGAACATGGCAGTAGTAATAATCACTCAGCTAGAGAGCATACTTGCTTTCTAATGTGAAAAAAAGTTAGACCTAGCCACCGTAGCAGAATGGTTACGGTGGTTTTTTTTAGGTATGGAGAGGAATCTATCAGGATAATCAGTTCATTGATAGTGGGTATATCTAATGCCTAAACGTTTTAAGAGTCACGATTCTTTTTATTGCCTTATGGCACGAGCTAACTGACTATCATTTTTTTATTTGAATCACATGGGCGCGTGTAATAAAAGATGTACTGGTTACGCAGTTTTTACCAAAAAACTCATTGACAGATAATTATCGTGATGATAAAATATCTAAGTGTCGCAATGCGTGCATTGC
The DNA here is from genome assembly GCF_001682955.1 of Megasphaera sp. DISK 18. Taxonomy (NCBI): domain Bacteria; kingdom Bacillati; phylum Bacillota; class Negativicutes; order Veillonellales; family Veillonellaceae; genus Megasphaera; species Megasphaera sp. DISK 18. The sequence goes on along the minus strand of NZ_LUGJ01000035.1, from coordinate 43,935 downwards.
GCCTAATTTGCAAGACGTAAGGAGTGAGGTTTCGTGAGCTTAGATGTAGCTGCCGGTGTCCGCAAAACTGTCGGAGCCAAGCAAACCTTGAAGGCAATGAAACGAAACGAAGTCACACAGTTGTTCATCGCCAAGGACTGCGATGAACAAGTCGTAGCCCCGCTTATTGCAGCATCTGAAGGGGCTGACATTCCTGTCGACCGCACTTATACCATGGCAGAGCTGGGAGTGGCCTGCCATATTAAAGTAAAAGCAGCGGCCGTAGGCTTGTTGAAATAACTTTTGGTAATATCATCTTATGAGCTCTGCTCGTTGATGATTACATTATAAATCTAATTGTTTGGAGAGGAGGTGCCCATATGCCAACAATCAGCCAATTAGTTCGTAAAGGACGTCAGGTTGCTTTAACCAAATCGAATGCGCCGGCTTTGAAAAACAGCCCGCAGAAACGTGGTGTCTGCACTCGTGTATACACTGCTACGCCGAAGAAACCTAACTCGGCTCTGCGTAAAGTTGCCCGTGTTCGCTTGACGAACTCTATCGAAGTAACAGCTTACATTCCTGGCATTGGTCACAATTTACAGGAACACAGTGTTGTATTAATCAGAGGCGGTCGTGTCAAAGACCTTCCTGGTGTACGTTATCATATCGTCCGCGGTGCTTTGGATACAGCTGGCGTTGCAGATCGTCAGCAGTCCCGTTCGAAATACGGCGCAAAAAAAGGTAAATAAGATTTACCATTAAGATGAAACAGATGACATACACAATATAGAGGAGGAATTAGACATGCCAAGAAAAGGCCCCGTTGCGAAGCGTGATGTGCTGCCGGATCCGGTGTACCATTCCAAATTGGTAACGCGCTTCATCAACAAAGTTATGTTGGACGGCAAAAAAGGTGTCGCTGAAACCATCGTTTATGATGCTTTCGACATCATCCGTTCGAAAATGAATAAAGATCCTTTGGAAGTATTTGAACAGGCTCTCAACAACGTTATGCCTGTCCTGGAAGTCCGTGCTCGTCGTGTCGGCGGTGCTAACTACCAGGTTCCTGTTGAAGTACGTGCAGACCGTCGCTTGTCCCTCGGCATCCGCTGGACTGTCAGCTATGCCCGTCAGCGCGGCGAACGTACGATGAAAGAAAAGCTCGCTGGCGAATTGATGGACGCTTTCAACAACACAGGCGCTGCTATCAAGAAAAAGGAAGATACTCATAAAATGGCAGAAGCTAACAAAGCTTTCGCTCATTATCGTTGGTAATTTACGATATTTATTATTTTTTGAGGAGTGGAAAAAACCGTGCCAAGAGAATTTTCTTTGGAAAAAACGAGAAATATTGGCATCATGGCTCACATCGATGCTGGTAAAACCACGACAACCGAACGTATTCTGTTCTATACCGGCCGAGTTCATAAAATCGGTGAAGTTCATGACGGCGCTGCTACCATGGACTGGATGGCTCAGGAACAGGAACGCGGCATTACGATCACGTCTGCTGCTACGACAGCCCATTGGAAAGACCACCGCATCAACATCATCGATACCCCGGGGCACGTTGACTTCACGGTTGAAGTTGAACGCTCCCTGCGCGTACTCGACGGCGCTGTTGCTGTCTTCTCCGCTAAAGGCGGCGTAGAACCGCAGTCGGAAACGGTATGGCGTCAGGCTGAACATTACCATGTTCCCCGTATCGCATTCGTCAATAAGATGGATACGACCGGTGCTGACTTCCTGAACGTTGTCGAAATGATGAAAGACCGTCTTCAGGCCAATGCCGTCGCTATTCAGCTCCCGATCGGTGCTGAATCGACGTTCAGCGGTATTATCGACCTCATTACCATGAAAGCTGAAATCTATGATGATGCTCTCGGTAAAGAAATCGAAATCGTTGACATCCCGGAAGACGAATTAGAAGAAGCTAAAAAGTATCATGATATCATGGTAGAAGCTGTTTGCGATACCGATGAAGAACTCATGATGAAATACCTCGAAGGGGAAGAAATCTCCATCGACGAATTAAAAACAGCTATCCGTAAGGGCGTCTGCACGAATAAAATCTTCCCGGTCCTCTGCGGTTCTGCTTACAAGAACAAAGGGATTCAGATGCTCCTCGACGCCGTCGTCGACTACATGCCGTCGCCGCTGGATATTCCGGCTGTTAAAGGCACCAACCCCGACACGGACGAAGAAGAAACCCGTGCTGTTGATGACAAGGCTCCTTTGTCTGCCTTGGCCTTCAAGATCATGGCTGACCCCTTCGTTGGCAAGATGGCCTTCTTCCGAGTTTATTCCGGTACCCTCCAAGCCGGTACCTACGTCTACAACTCGACGAAAGGCAAAAAAGAACGTGTTGGCCGTATCCTCCGTATGCACGCTAACCACCGTGAAGAAGTTCAAGAAGCTTATACCGGTGATATCGGCGGCATCGTAGGCTTAAAAGATACGACGACAGGTGATACGCTCTGCGATGAAAAGAATCCGATCATCCTCGAAAAGATGGAATTCCCCGATCCGGTTATTTCCGTTGCTGTTGAACCGAAGACGAAAGCTGACCAGGAAAAAATGGGCATTGCCCTGGCTCGTCTGGCTGAAGAAGATCCAACCTTCAAAGTCAAGACCGATGCTGAAACGGGTCAGACCATCATCTCCGGTATGGGCGAACTCCATTTGGATATCATCGTCGACCGTATGTCCCGCGAATTCAAGGTAGACTGCAACGTCGGTAAACCGCAGGTTGCTTACCGCGAAACGATTCGCAAAGAAATCAAATCCCGCGGCTTCTTCAAACGTCAGTCCGGTGGCCGTGGTCAGTATGGTGACTGCTGGCTCGAACTCATTCCGCAGGAACAGGGCAAAGGCTACGAATTTGAAAACAAAGTCGTTGGCGGTGCTATTCCTAAGGAATATATCGGTTCTGTTGAAGCTGGTGTTAAAGAAGCTATGGAAACCGGCGTTTTGGCAGGCTTCCCGATGGTTGACATCAAAGTTGCCGTATATGACGGCTCTTACCATGAAGTCGACTCCTCGGAAATGGCCTTCAAGATTGCAGGTTCTATGGGCTTTAAAGAAGGCGCCCGCAAAGCCGATCCGGTTCTCCTCGAACCGTACACGAAAGTCGAAGTTGTCGTTCCTGAAGAATACATGGGCGACGTCATCGGCGACCTCAACTCCCGCCGTGGTCGTGTCGAAGGTATGGAAATGCGCTCCGGTGCAGAACATATCAACGCCTTCGTACCGCTGGCAGAAATGTTTGGCTATGCAACGGATTTGCGTTCCCGTACGCAGGGCCGTGGCGTTTATACGATGACCTTTGACCACTACGAAGAAGTTCCTAAGAACGTAGCTGAAAAAGTCATCAGTGAAAAAGGCTAATCGCCTAATATAATTTACTCACACTGGAGGAACAACAAATGGCTAAAGAACATTTTGAAAGAACCAAACCGCATGTCAACATTGGCACGATCGGTCACGTCGACCACGGCAAAACGACATTGACGGCAGCTATCACCAAAGTTTTGGCTGATAAAGGCTACGCTAAATTCGAAGACTATGCTGATATCGACAAAGCTCCGGAAGAACGTGAACGCGGTATTACAATCAACACCGCACACGTTGAATATGAAACGGACAACCGTCACTATGCACACGTTGACTGCCCGGGCCATGCTGACTATGTCAAGAACATGATCACCGGTGCTGCTCAGATGGACGGCGCTATCCTCGTCGTATCCGCTGCTGACGGCCCGATGCCGCAGACTCGTGAACACATCCTCTTGGCTCGCCAGGTTGGTGTACCGGCTATCGTTGTATACCTCAACAAAGCTGACCAGGTTGACGATCCGGAACTGTTGGAACTCGTTGAAATGGAAGTTCGCGATCTCCTCAGCTCCTATGATTTCCCCGGCGACGATGTACCTATCATTGTAGGTTCCGCTCTCAAAGCCCTCGAAGGCGACGACAGCGAAATCGGCACGCCGTCCATCCTCAAATTGATGGATGCCGTTGACGAATACATCCCGACCCCGCAGCGTCCGACGGACCAGCCGTTCTTGATGCCGGTCGAAGACGTCTTCACCATCACCGGCCGCGGCACTGTTGCTACGGGCCGTGTTGAACGTGGCGAATTGAAAGTCGGCGACGCCGTTGAAATCGTTGGTCTTGCTGACCAGCCGAAAGACACGGTTGTTACGGGCGTTGAAATGTTCCGTAAGATCCTCGACAGCGCAGAAGCCGGCGACAACATCGGTGCTCTGCTCCGTGGCGTTGACCGTAAAGAAATCGAACGCGGCCAGGTTCTCGCAAAACCGGGCACGATTCATCCGCACACGAAATTCAAAGCACAGGTCTATGTCTTGACGAAAGACGAAGGCGGCCGTCATACGCCGTTCTTCAATGGCTATCGTCCGCAGTTCTACTTCCGTACCACGGACGTAACGGGCGTCATCCAGCTTCCGGAAGGCACTGAAATGTGCATGCCTGGCGATAACGTTAAAATGGACGTCGAATTGATCACTCCGATTGCTATCGAAGCTGGTCTCCGCTTCGCTATTCGTGAAGGCGGCCGTACCGTTGGTGCCGGCGTCGTTTCCGAAATCGAAGGCTAAAATACACCTGCAGCAGATTGCTTCTGCTGTTATAAGGACGAACTGTTACTATGTAGCAGTTCGTCTTTTTCTTTAGCATGATAGAGAGACATGTAACGTATGTTAAATCGGTCAGAAAAATTTTGAAATGACTTGAAAAATCCTTGCGTCATGCCGCTTTTTGTAGTAAACTAGGTAGGTACGCGACAACAGGGAAATACTCTCTAAACGCGCTAAACTATGATATAAGATGTTGCCCGCACCGCGGGGAAACTCTTATGGAGCAGTCTATTCAACGAAATAGACGTTAGGAGGAATTAAGTAATGGCAAAACAGGAAAGAATTCGTATTCGCCTTAAAGCTTACGATCACAAAACGCTTGATCAGAGCGCGGCGAAAATCGTCGACACGGCGAAACGTACCGGTGCAATGGTATCCGGACCGATTCCGCTTCCGACAGAAAAGAACATCTTCACGATTCTTCGTTCTCCCCATGTTAACAAAGACTCTCGTGAACAGTTCGAACTCCGTACGCACAAACGCTTGATCGATATCCTCGAAGCATCGAACAAAACCGTTGATGCCTTGACCCGTCTCGATCTGCCGGCTGGCGTAGACATCGAAATCAAATTATAGGAGGAGGTGCGATTATGTCTAAAGCTATTTTGGGTAAAAAATTAGGTATGACTCAGGTCTTCACCGAAGAAGGCGCAGTCGTCCCTGTAACCGTCGTCGAAGCTTCCCCGAACGTAGTTGTACGCGTTAAGACCGTTGATACGGACGGATACAACTCCATTCAGCTCGGCTATGGTGAAATCAAAGAAAAACATCTGACGAAACCCGTTAAGGGTCAATTCGACAAAGCAGGCGTTGCTCCTGTTAAGTATCTTCGCGAATTCCGTTTGACAGATACGCCGGAATATACGGCAGGCCAAACTCTGGCAGCTGATATTTTCGCAAGCGGCGATCTCGTCGACGTAATTGGCACCAGCAAGGGTAAAGGGTTTGCAGGTACTATCAAACGTCACGGTTTCCACCGCGGACCGATGGGTCACGGCTCTAAATCTCATCGTGAACCCGGTTCTCTCGGACCTATGACCAGTGGTGGCGGCGGTAAAGTCGTCAAGGGTAAAAAACTTCCTGGACAAATGGGTGGCAACCAGGCAACCGTTCTTCATCTTTCCATCGTTAAAGTCGATATGGATAAGAACCTGATCTTGGTTAAAGGCGGCATCCCGGGCGCTAAAGGCAGCTTGGTTATGATTCGCGATACCGTAAAACCCCGCTAATAGTTGTCTACAGGAAGGAGGATAAAATATAATGCCAAAAGTAAGCACGTATAATATTGCCGGTGCACAGACCGGTGAAATCGAATTGAACGATAGCGTATTTGGCGTTGAAGTGAACGAAGCCGTTATGCGTCAGGCCGTTCTCCGTCAGCTCGCCAACCAGCGCTTAGGCACACATTCCACCAAAACTCGCGGCCTCGTTCGCGGCGGTGGCAGAAAGCCTTGGAAACAGAAAGGAACCGGCCGGGCCCGTGTAGGCAGTAACCGCAGCCCGTTGTGGGTTGGTGGCGGCACCATTTGGGGTCCCCATCCGCGCTCTTACGAACAGAAAATGCCTCGTAAAGCTCGCCGTCTGGCTGTTAAATCCGCTTTGAGCGATAAAGTCAATACTAATGAATTGTTCGTCCTCGACGAAATCAATCTCGCAGCTCCGAAAACGAAAGAAGTTGTTACGCTCATCAATAACTTCAAATTCGCTGGTGAAAAAGTTCTTTTCATCACCGACAACGATGAAGTTGTAGAACGCTGCGCACGCAACATCAAAGGCGTTAAAGCCATTTCTACGACCGGCGTAAACATCTTTGATTTGCTCCACTACACGAAATTGTTCGTTACGAAGAGCGCTGTCGCTAAGATTGAGGAGGTGCTCGCATAATGAACATGCATGATCTCTTGTTAAAACCGGTCATCACCGAAAAAACGACGATGATGATGTCTGATGGCAAATATACATTTAAAGTACCGCTCCATGCTAACAAAGTTGAAATTCGTAAAGCTGTTGAAGCCATTTTCGGCGTCAAAGTTAAAAGCGTAGCAACACTTCGCACGATGGGTAAATTCAAGCGCATGGGCAAATACATCGGCAAGCGCCCGGATTACAAAAAAGCCATCGTAACCCTTCAGGAAGGCGAAACCATCGAATTCTTCGAAGGAGCTTAAGCATTTAACGAATAAGGAGGAGGCACTACAATGGCCATTAAATCATTTAAACCGTACTCCGCTAGCCGCCGTTTCATGACTGTTTCGACATTCGAAGACATTACGGCGTCTAAACCGGAAAAATCCTTATTGGTCAAAGTAACCAATAAGGGCGGTCGTAATAACAGCGGCCGTATGACTGTCCGTCATCAGGGCGGCGGTCACAAACGCCGTTACCGTTTGATCGACTTCAAACGTATTAAAGACAACATCCCGGCAAAAGTTGCGACGATCGAATACGATCCGAACCGCTCTGCCAATATCGCCCTTCTGTTCTATGCAGATGGCGAAAAGAAATACATCATCGCTCCGAACGGCCTTAAAGTTGGCGACGTCGTTTACAGCGGTCCCGAATCGGATATCAAGGTTGGCAATGCTTTGCCGCTCCAGAACATCCCCCTCGGTACCCTCGTACACAACGTTGAAATGAAAATCGGCAAGGGCGGCCAGATGGTTCGTTCTGCCGGTGAATCGGCACAGCTCATGGCTAAAGAAGGCAACTATGCACTTCTTCGTCTGCCGTCGGGCGAACTTCGTCAGGTACACATCCGCTGCCGCGCTACCATCGGTGTCGTAAGCAATACGGATTATGAAAACATCACGATCGGTAAAGCCGGCCGTTCCCGCTGGTTGGGCGTTCGCCCGGGCAACCGTGGTGTCGTCATGAACCCGTGCGATCATCCTCATGGCGGTGGTGAAGGTAAGGCTCCTGTTGGTCGTAAACGCCCGGTTACTCCTTGGGGTAAACCTGCTTATGGCGTCAAGACTCGCGACTCTAAAAAAGCTTCCAATAAGTTTATTGTGAAGAGACGTAAATAAGTGTTGAGGAAAGGAGATAACTAAGTGTCCAGATCCATTAAAAAGGGCCCATTCGTAGCACATCATCTCTTGAAGAAAATCGACGCTATGAACGAAGCCAACGAAAAGAAAGTCATCAAAACCTGGTCCCGTGCATCGATGATCCTGCCGAACTTCGTCGGCCACACGATTGCTGTTCACGACGGCCGGAAACATGTACCTGTCTATATCACGGAAGATATGGTAGGTCATAAATTGGGCGAATTTGCACCGACTCGTACATTCAAGGGTCATGCTAAAGCCGAAAAAGTAACCAGATAAGAAGGGGGTAACATAAATGGCAGTAAAAGCTGTTACGAAACACATTCGCATTGCTCCCCGTAAAATTCGGATTGTTGCTGACTTGGTTCGGGGTAAAAACGTCGGCGAAGCTATCTCTATCTTGAAATTCACTCCGAAAGTGGGTTCTCGTGTAGTTGAAAAGACTTTGCGCAGTGCCGTTGCTAATGCGGAACACAATAACGATATGGACGTTGCAAAATTGTTCATTTCTGAAATTTTTGTTGACCAGGATTCCACGATGAAACGTATTCATCCGCGCAGCCGTGGACAGGCTTTCAAAATTCTCAAGCATTCCAGTCATTTGACGGTTGTTGTTGACGAAAAAGCATAAGGAGGGAAATGTAGTGGGTCAGAAAGTTAATGCCCATGGATTCCGCGTCGGCGTTTCCAAACCATGGGACGCAAAATGGTATGCAGAAAAAGATTACGCTGCACTCTTAAATGAAGACGTTAAGATCCGTGAATTCTTAAAGAAACAGTTATACATTGCAGGTGTTTCCCGCATTGAAATCGAACGCTCTGCAAAACGTATCAAATTGGTTATCCATACTGCTAAACCGGGCATGGTCATCGGCCGTGGCGGTGCAGGTATTGAAGATATTAAAAAAGCGTTGAAAGCCTTCACCACGAAGACTGTCGACGTAAACATTGCTGAAATCAAACAGGCCGAAATGGATGCAACCTTGGTTGCTGAAAACGTTGCCAGCCAGCTCGAACGCCGTATCGGCTTCCGCCGCGCTATGAAACAGTGCGTTGGCCGCACGATGCGTATGGGCGCTAAGGGTATCAAAATCATGTGCTCCGGCCGTCTTGGCGGTGCTGAAATCGCTCGCAGCGAAAGCCTCCGCGATGGTTCTATTCCCTTGCACACGCTCCGCGCTGACATCGACTATGGCTTTGCTGAAGCTCATACGACGTATGGCTGCATCGGCATTAAATGCTGGATTTACAAAGGTGAAATCCTCCCGGAAGCTAAAAAAGCTCCGAAAAAGCACGAAGGGAGTGAAGCGTAATGTTAATTCCAAAACGTGTCAAATATCGTAAACAGTTCCGTGGCCGTATGAAAGGCCAGGCACATCGTGGTAATAAAGTCGCTCATGGTGAATATGGTCTCGTCGCTCTCGAACCGTCGTGGATTACGAACCGTCAGATCGAAGCTGCCCGTATCGCTATGACACGTTACATCAAACGTGGCGGTAAAGTTTGGATCAAGATTTTCCCGGACAAACCGGTTACGGCAAAACCGGCTGGTACTCGTATGGGTTCCGGTAAAGGTGCTCCGGAATACTGGGTTGCTGTTGCAAAACCGGGCCGCGTACTCTTTGAAATGGGTGGCGTAAGCGCAGAAGTTGCTCGTGAAGCAATGCGTCTCGCTGGCCATAAGCTGCCGATTAAAACGAAGTTTGTTGTTAAAGGTCAGGAATTAGGTGGTGAATAAAATGAAGGTTAAAGAAATCCGTGCGCTGAGCGCTGCCGAAATGGATGAAAAAGTGGTTAGCCTGAAAGAAGAATTGTTTAACCTCCGTTTTCAACATGCGACCGGCCAATTAGAAAATCCAATGCGTATCCGCGAAGTTAAGAAGACAATCGCTCGCATCAAAACGGTACAGCGTGAAGCAGAACTGAAAGCGCAGGCGTAAGAACGTCCATAATTGGAATCTAAAAGGAGGTCACAAGCACAGATGGAAAGAAATGAACGTAAAATTCGCGTAGGTAAAGTAGTCAGCGATAAAATGGACAAAACAATTGTCGTTGCTGTAGAATATAAGACACAGCATAAGCTGTATAAAAAGCCGATCATCTCGACGGTTAAATTTAAAGCCCACGATGAAAACAACGAATGCCACATTGGCGACGTCGTTCGTATTGAAGAAACCCGTCCGCTGTCCAAACAGAAACACTGGAGAGTCGTGACGATCGTAGAAAAAGCTAAATAAGCTTCATTAATTAGGAGGTTAAGCCATGATTCAGCAAGAAACTATGTTGAATGTTGCCGACAATACTGGTGCCAAGAAAATTTTGTGCATCCAGGTCATGGGTGGCTCGTATCGTAAATATGGCAACATTGGTGATATCATTACAGCATCTGTTAAAGATGCATCACCCGGTGGCGTTGTCAAGAAGGGCGATGTAGTCAAAGCTGTTATCGTCCGTTCTAAAAAGGGTTTGCGCCGTGCTGACGGTTCCTATATCCGTTTCGACGAAAACGCCGCTGTCGTAATCAACAACAATGATAAAAGTCCGAAAGGTACTCGTATTTTTGGGCCCGTTGCCAGAGAACTGCGTGAAAAAGATTTCATGAAGATTATCTCCCTGGCTCCGGAAGTATTATAAGGAGGGGGTGTTCTCAATGGGTAAAATGCACGTTAAAACAGGCGATACGGTCATTGTCATTGCCGGTAAAGAAAAAGGCAAAAAAGGCAAGGTCATCGCAACGTATCCGAAAAAAGACCGCGTCGTAGTTGAAGGCCTTAACCAGGTTAAGCGCCACACGAAACCGAGTCAGAACAATCCTCAAGGCGGCATTATCACCAAGGAAGCTGCTATCCATGTTTCCAACGTAATGCTCGTAGATCCTGAAAGCGGCAAACCGACTCGTGTCAAAATGGTCCAGCAGGCCGACGGCACTAAAGTTCGTACAGCCGTAAAGAGCGGTAAAGCTATCTAATAAGAAGGGAGGCCCTTGAGAGTGTCCAGATTAAAAGACAAATACCTTTCCGAAGTTGTGAAAGGTTTACAGGAAAAATACAGTTATAAAAATGTAATGCAGATTCCGAAGGTTACCAAAGTTGTTATCAACATGGCCGTTGGCGAAGCTGTTACCAACTCCAAAGCCTTGGATGCTGCTGTTAGTGATATGACCATCATTTCCGGTCAGAAACCGATCATCACGAAAGCTAAGAAATCTATCGCAGCTTTCAAAATCCGTGAAGGCATGAACCTCGGCTGCAAAGTTACGCTTCGCGGCGAACGCATGTATGAGTTCCTCGATAAATTGATGAACTTGACGCTTCCCCGTGTCCGTGACTTCCATGGTGTCAGTGCAACCGGCTTCGACGGCCGCGGCAACTACACCCTCGGCCTGAAGGAACAGCTTATCTTCCCGGAAATCGAATATGATAAGGTTGATAAAGCTCGCGGCATGGATATCACCATCGTTACGACGGCTGCGACCGACGAAGAAGGTCGCGACATGTTGAAACTGATGGGCATGCCTTTTGAAAAGTAATAGAGGAGGATAACATACATGGCAAAGAAATCGATGCTTGAACGTGAAAAGAAACGTGAAAAAATGGTTGCCAAATACGCTAAGCTTCGTGCTGAACTCAAAGCAAAAGGCGACTATGAAGCACTTTCTCAGCTGCCGGCTAACGCATCTCCGGTTCGTCTGCACAACCGCTGCAAAATAACCGGCCGTCCTCACGGTTATATGCGTAAATTTGGCATCTGCCGCATCACATTCCGTGAACTGGCTTATAAAGGTCAGATCCCTGGCGTTAAAAAAGCCAGCTGGTAACACGTATTCCATGGAGGGAGGTTTTTAGATTATGGCAATGACCGATCCGATTGCGGATATGCTCACAAGAATCCGTAATGCTAACTCGGCATATCACGAAAAAGTAGAAATCCCTGCTTCGAAGATTAAAGCAGCAATGCTCGACATCCTCAAAGAAGAAGGTTTCGTCAAAAACTACGAATCCGTAAACGAAGGCAAAACGCTGAAAGTTACGTTGAAATATGGTTCTAATAAAGAAAAAGTAATTACCGGCATCAAGAGAATTTCCAAACCGGGCCTGCGCGTATACGCTGGCAAAGAAGAACTCCCGCGCGTTCTCGGTGGTTTGGGGATCGCTGTAATTTCTACGTCTCAAGGCGTTATGAGCGACAAACAGGCTCGTAAACTCGGCTTGGGCGGCGAAGTTCTCGCTTACGTCTGGTAAATTTTGGAGGTGTCAATATGTCCCGAGTAGGTAGAATGCCTATTGATATTCCGGCAGGCGTAAATGTAAACCTCGATGGCCACGTAATTACCGTAAAAGGCCCGAAAGGCGAACTCACACGTACGCTTCACCAGGATATGAAAGTCACAATTAATGACAACGTTATCACTGTAGAACGTCCGTCTGACGATAAAAATCACCGTGCACTGCACGGCCTCACCCGCGCACTCGTAGCCAACATGGTTAAAGGTGTTTCGGAAGGCTTCAAAAAGGAATTGGAAATCGTCGGTGTTGGTTACAGAGCACAGATGAAAGGTAAGAAACTTGCCTTGACTCTTGGTTTCTCCCATCCCCTCGAACTCGACGCTCCGGCCGGTGTTACCATCGAATGCCCGAGTGCTACGCAGATCCACATTTCCGGTGCAGACAACGAAGTTGTCGGTGAATTCGCTGCTAAAGTTCGCGGCTACCGTCTCCCTGAACCGTATAAGGGCAAAGGTATCCGTTATGTTGGCGAACATGTCCGTCGTAAAGCCGGTAAAGCTGGTACTAAGAAATAAGATTTAATTAGAAAGGAGTGAATTCCTTGAATAAGAGTAAAAACACAATCCGTTTGAAACGGCATTGGCGTTTACGCAAGAACATCAACGGCACGGCAGAACGTCCGCGTCTCAACGTTTTCCGCAGCCTTAACAATATTTATGCCCAGGTCATCGACGACGTAAACGGCGTAACCTTGGTTGCAGCAAGCTCTTTGGACAAAGAACTGAAAGATCAGAACGTCACCGGCGGCAACGCTGAAGGCGCAAAATTGGTAGGTGCTTTGGTTGCTAAACGAGCTGTTGAAAAAGGTATTACGACTGTCGTTTTCGACCGTGGCGGTTACATCTATCACGGCCGTGTTGCAGCTCTCGCTGAAGCAGCTCGTGAAGCTGGCTTGAAATTCTAATCAAGGAGGAAATAACACATGGCAAAAGTTGACCATGCAGGTCTCGAATTACAGGAAAATGTAGTATTCATCAACCGTGTTGCTAAGGTAGTTAAAGGCGGCCGTCGTTTTTCCTTCAGTGCCCTCGTTGTTGTCGGTGACGGCAATGGCCGTGTTGGCGCAGGTTTAGGTAAAGCCGGTGAAGTTCCTGAAGCAATCCGTAAAGGCGTCGAAGACGCTAAGAAACATATGATTTCCGTTCCGTTGAAAAACGGTTCCATTCCCCATAAAGTTACGGGTATTTTCGGCGCAGGCCAGGTATTCCTGAAACCGGCTGCTGAAGGTACTGGCGTCATTGCCGGCGGCCCGGTTCGTGCCGTATTGGAACTGGCTGGCGTCCGCAACATCCTCACCAAATCGATCGGTTCTTCCAACCCGAACAACATGGTTCAGGCTACGCTCGAAGGTTTGAGCAGCTTGAAGGATGTCAATAAAGTTGCTGAACTCCGTGGCAAAACTGTAGAAGAAATTTACGGTTAATAAGGAGGATATAACAAGATGGCTCAGGTTAAAGTTACACTCGTAAAGAGTTTGGCTGGCCGTCCTGGCGATCAGCGCGCAACCATCGTTGCCCTCGGTCTCCACAAGACGAACTCCAGCGTAGTAAAAGAAGTAACCCCCCAGATCAAAGGGATGCTTCATAAAGTAGAACACTTGGTAAAAGTAGAAGAAATTTAATATAGAAGGAGGTGCGCTGAATTGAAACTTCATGAAATGAGTATTGTTCCTGGTTCCAAGAAAAAACGTAACCGCGTCGGCCGTGGTATCGGTTCCGGTAACGGCAAAACGGCCGGTAAAGGTATGAAAGGTCAGCTTTCTCGTAGCGGTGGCGGTAAGCGCCCGGGCTTCGAAGGTGGCCAGATGCCGCTGTATCGTTTGCTCCCGAAACGTGGTTTCACCAACATTTGGGGTAAAGAATATGCAGAAGTTAATGTTTCTGTACTCAACCGCTTTGAAGACGGCACGACTGTCGATCCCGTTGCTTTAGTCGAAGCTGGCATCGTTAAGAATGTCCGCGACGGCATCCGCATCCTCGGCAATGGCGAACTCGAAAAGAAACTGACCGTCGTAGCCAATGGTTTCACGAAATCTGCTAAAGAAAAGATTGAAGCTGCAGGTGGTAAGGTTGTAGTACCGGGAGAAGAACCGGTAGCAGAACAGTAGGGGTGATTTGCGATGTTAGAGAACATCCAAAACGTACTTAACGTTCCGGAATTCCGGAAACGGGCGGTCTTCACTCTTATTATGTTCGTCGTTTTCAGACTGGGTGTACACATCCCCGTACCGGGTGTCGACTCGTCGGTCATTGAAAACCTCTTCAGCAGCGGCAACTTGTTCGGATTACTCGACTTGTTTGCCGGTGGGGCACTGAGTAAGTTCTCCATCCTGGCCATGAGCATCACGCCGTACATCAACGCGTCGATTATCATGCAGCTGCTGACCGCCGTCGTTCCAACGTTTGAACAATGGGCCAAGGATAATCAAGAAGGCCGCGATAAGATCCAAAAGGTCACGCGGTACGGCACGGTTGTCCTGGCATTGATTCAGGCCTTTGCCATGAGCTATGCACTGAAAGTCAACGGTGCGCTCATCGTCGACAGCTGGGCTATGGTCGTCATGGTATCACTGATTCTTACGGCAGGGACTTGTTTCCTCATGTGGCTCGGTGACCAGATCACAGCCGGCGGCATCGGCAACGGCATTTCGCTGATCATCTTCGCCGGTATCGTAGCGCGTTTCCCCCAAGGCGTCATGACGATTTATCAGTATATTCAGGCCGGTTCGATTAATATCTTCCAGGCCTTACTTTTTGTCGTTATCGCTTTGTTCATGATCATCGTGGTCATCGAAGTTACGCAGGGACAGCGGCGCGTTGCGGTACAATATGCAAAACGCATTGTCGGTCGTAAGATGTATGGCGGCCACTCGACACACATTCCGCTGAAAGTCAACCAGGCCGGCGTTATCCCCATCATCTTTGCATCGTCTGTACTGATGTTCCCGATTACGATCGCACAGTTCGTACAGAATGACACAGTCCAATGGATTGCCAGCTACTTTGCATGGGGCACCGTTACCAATACGGTCATGTACGCCGTTCTGATTATGTTCTTCACATATTTCTACACGGCTATTTCGCTGAACATCCCTCAGCTTACGGAAAATATGCAGAAGTATGGCGGCTTCATTCCGGGCATCCGTCCGGGTCAGCCGACTGCCCTGTATATCGATCGCATCATGACGAGAATTACCCTCGCCGGTGCCTTCTTCTTAGCATTCATCGCCATCCTGCCGAACTTCATCGGTTGGATTACTGGCATTGAAGGGGTTTACTTCGGCGGTACAGCCATCCTCATCGTCGTCGGTGTTGCCATCGATACGATGAAGCAGGCAGAATCCTTAGTTTTGAATAGACAATATCAAGGATTTATGAAATAATAAGGGGGTAGTTTGAGTGTATATTCTTTTAATGGGCCCTCCGGGCGCCGGTAAAGGTACCCAGGCTGAACGATTGATTGACAAATATGGTATTCCCCAGATTTCGACAGGCGATATGTTCCGGGCAGCTGTAAAAGAACAGACTCCGCTCGGTCTTGAAGCCAAAAAGTATATGGACAACGGCCAGCTCGTACCCGATGCTGTTACCGTAGGAATTGTCAAGGAACGTCTTTCTAAAGACGACTGCAAAAAAGGCTTTATCCTCGACGGCTTCCCGCGTACGACCAGCCAGGCTGTATCCCTCGATGCCATCCTTCGGGATCTCGGCATCAAACTCGATGGCGTCATCAACATCGCCGTTCCCGATGAAGAACTCATCAAGCGGACGACGGGCCGTCAGATCTGCCGCTCTTGCGGTACGACATACCATGTCACATTCAAACCGTCCAAGGTAAAGAACGTTTGCGATAAATGCGGCGGTGAATTATACCAGCGCGACGACGATAAAGTTGAAACCGTCAAAAAGCGTCTGAGTGTATACGCTGCACAGACGAAACCGCTCATTGACTACTATAAAAATTCCAATCTCTATATTGAAATTGATGGAGAACAGAATATGGATGATGTATACAAAGACATCATCGCTAGTCTTGAAAAGAGTAAATAAGCATGATCATCTTAAAATCAAAACGGGAAATTGAATATATTCGCGACGCTGGCCGTATTACGGCCAATGCCTTAGCTCTCATGAAGAAGCTGGCAAAGCCCGGCATTACGACGGGTGAGCTCGACCAGCGCTGTGAAGACTATATCCGCAGTTGCGGCGCTTTTCCGAGCTGTAAAGGTTATTATGGATTCCCGGCAACTATTTGCGCCAGCGTAAATGAAGAAGTCGTCCATGGGATTCCTGGCCATCGCAAGCTTAAAGATGGCGATATAATCAGCGTTGATTTAGTTGTAAATAAAAATGGCTACCATGGCGATTCGACGGTAACGATTCCTGTCGGCCACGTGAACCCGGCAACCCTCAAATTACTTAAGGTTACTGAAGAATGCCTTTATAAGGGCATTGAACAGGCTGTAGCCGGCAATCATCTTGGCGATATCGGTCATGCCGTCCAAGCCTACGCTGAATCCTTTGGGTACAGCGTCGTCCGAGATTACGTCGGACACGGCATTGGCACGGATATGCACGAAGATCCGGAAGTACCGAATTACGGTATGCCCGGTCACGGCGAATTGTTGGAACCGGGCATGGTCCTGGCTCTGGAACCGATGATCAATATGGGTACGGAAAAGGTCCGCCAGTTGAAAAACGGCTGGACCGTCGTCACACAAGACGGCAAACCGGCAGCCCACTTCGAACATACAGTAGCGATTACGGAAAACGGCCCTGAAATTCTGACCTTACCGGATGAATGATGGAACGAACTCCGATGATACCTGTCTGCACGGTCGTAGAATGCCTGGCAGGCAAGGATAAAGGCTGCTTGTATGTTGTTGTCGGCAGTTTGGCTTATCCCTACGTATGGATTGCTGACGGTAGAAAGTACAACCTGGATAAGCCGAAGAAAAAGAACTGCCGGCATCTCCGGATATTGGGAACGAGCGTATCTGAAGGAAGCGCTGGTCCCGTGAGAATCAGCAATGAATGGATACGGTCCGTCTTAAACCGGGCTATGAAGAATTGACCAGGGAGGTTACTATGTCGAAGGTAGATGTCATTGAAGTAGAAGGCGTCGTCGTTGAAGCCTTACCAAACGCCATGTTCAAAGTCAAACTTGAAAATGAACACATCGTGTTGGCTCATGTCTCCGGTAAAATGCGTATGAATTTCATTCGTATCCTTCCGGGCGACCGGGTCACACTTGAATTGACACCGTATGATCTGAATCGCGGTCGCATTACATACCGCTTTAAGTAAGAGTATTACGCAGGAGGTTAATAATGAAGGTAAAACCGTCAGTAAAGAAGATTTGCGAAAAATGCAAAATCATTAAACGTAAAGGCCGTGTCATGGTCATTTGCGAAAATCCGAAACATAAACAGAAACAGGGTTAATAAGCAGGAGGTGAATGAATAGATGGCACGTATAGCCGGTGTGGATTTACCACGTGATAAACGAGTTGAAATTGGTTTGACTTACATTTTAGGTATTGGTCTTTCTTCTTCCCAGCAGATTCTGGCGAAGACTGGCGTAAACCCGGATACCCGCGTTCGCGATTTGACGGAAGACGAAGTACAGAAAATTCGTGAAGTCATCGGTTCTGATTATAAAGTTGAAGGCGATCTTCGCCGCGACACAGCACTCAACATCAAACGCCTGATCGAAGTTAATTCGTATCGCGGCAAACGTCATCGCGCAGGTCTTCCCGTTCGCGGTCAGCGCACCAAGACCAACGCACGTACGCGTAAAGGTCCGAGAAAAGCTGTAGCAGGTAAGAAGAAATAAGATTCTTTAAGTAAGGAGGGAAACGATTTTGGCTAAGAATGTCAGAAGTAATAAAAGAAAAGAAAAGAAACATGTAGAATCGGGTGCAGCTCATATTCGTTCTACATTCAACAATACAATCGTTACGATTAGTGATACAAAAGGCAATGCACTGTCTTGGGCAAGTGCCGGCGGCCTCGGTTTCCGCGGTTCCCGTAAGAGCACTCCGTTTGCTGCACAGATGGCTGCTGAACAGGCTGCAAAAGCAGCTATGGAACATGGCCTTCGTCAGGTAGAAGTCTTCGTAAAAGGTCCGGGCTCGGGTCGTGAAGCTGCTATCCGCGCATTGCAGGCAGCTGGTCTCGAAGTAAACTCCATCAAAGACGTAACGCCTATTCCGCATAACGGTTGCCGTCCGCCTAAACGGAGACGCGTATAATCGATGATTAACCAAGGTGTTTTGATTCTGAAATAGGAGGATTTTCCTGATGAGCGAAGATAACAAATTTAAAGTTAAAACCGTCGAAGTCAACGACGGCGGTACCTATGGAAAATTCGTATGCGAACCTCTGGATCGGGGTTACGGAATCACATTGGGTAATAGTTTGCGGCGTGTCCTCCTGGCATCACTGGATGGCGTAGCAATCACTTCGATTAAAATCGATGGTGTTCTTCATGAATTTTCGACCATTCCCGGTGTTCGGGAAGACGTTTCGGAAATCATCCTCAACCTCAAGCAGGTTCGGATTAAATTCCTGGATGATGATGTAGATGAAGTTGACATCACTATCGATATCTCTGGTGAATGTGAATTCACTGCAAACGATCTTAACGTAAACTCAGACATTGAAATTTTAAACCCGGATCTCCATATCGCAACCCTCGATACGGAAGCTGACATCCACATGCAGTGCCATATCGAACGCGGTAAGGGCTATGTTCCGTCCACGCAGAACAAGAAAGAAACGGATATGATCGGCGTCATTCCCATCGATTCCATCTTCTCTCCCATTGTGCGCACGAACTACAGCGTTGGCAATATCCGGGTAGGCAACGAAATGGACTATGATTCGTTGACCCTTGAAGTAACGACAGATGGCAGCATCACGACTGAAAATGCCGTTGCTAAGGCTGCATCGATTATGATCAGCTACTTAAACTACTTCCAGAACATCGCTACCGATGCAAAGGTAAATGATGAAAAAGCTATCTTCACTGACGACGATGGCGAACCCGTGGAAGAATCGACCGAACCCGATAAGGGCAAGATCAAGATTGAAATTCTTGACCTGTCTGTCCGCGCTTCGAATTGCCTGAAACGTGCAAATATTTACACCATTGGCGATCTCACCGAACGGACGGAAGATGACTTGTCGAAGATTCGCAACCTCGGCAAGAAATCTGTCGATGAAATTATTGAAAAGTTAGAAATGCACAACTACTACTTAAAATCGAGTAATGAAGAATAGTTCGAGGAGGATGAACAATGGCTTATAGAAAGTTGGGACGAGACAGCTCCGCACGTAAAGCATTGCTGCGCAGCATTGTCACCTCTTTATTCCAGCATGAACGCATTGAAACGACGGAAGCAAAGGCAAAAGAACTTCGCAAAGTCGCTGATAAGATGCTTACCCTCGCAAAACGCGGTGATCTCCACGCTCGCCGTCAGGTTTTGGCATACATGATGGATGAAGATGTTGTCAAAAAACTGTTTGACGAAATTGCACCGAAATACACCGACCGTCAGGGCGGTTATACTCGCATCATTAAGACTGGCGTTCGTCAGGGCGATGCTGCTCCGATGGTAATCATCGAGTTAGTATAAACGTATGAATGAGAAGGAGCTGTCCTGAGACAGCTCCTTTTTGTATATGCTCATCCGGAGGTTCCGGAAAGGGCGCCATTTTCTGGAAAAGGAGTGATACTATGCCGTATCGTATGATGTTAGCCGTAAATTTCACCCCGGAAAGACTGGAACAAGTTAAACTGTTGGCTTTGCTCATGAAATCGAAGATCAAGGCCGTAACGGATGAAGAAAAGGGAGAAACCGTCGGCAAAGTGTTGGGTCTGACCGATGAAGAAATCGCCGAAATCTCTGCCATGAGACAGGACACGGAAGAAGCGAGAGTTCATGAAAAGATGAATGAAGATGAAAATCTGCCGCCGGTTACGAAAGAAGCCCTCATTCTCTGTGGTTTCGACAATAAAGTCGTCAATCTCCTCTTAGACAGCATTCGCCGAGGCCGTTTGAAAAACGTACCTTTAAAAGCCATGCTGACACCCAATAACATTTCCTGGACCATTGAAACGATTTTGCAGGAGCTTTCGAAAGAGCACGAATATTTCCATAAAAAGAGGTAAGGACTATGCGTCCAACGACACTTTGCTTTCCCGTTCGATCGGACGGGAAAGTTTTGTTAGGCCGAAAGAAACGTGGCTTTGGCGTCCGTAAGTGGAACGGTTTCGGCGGTAAAATAGAAGGCGGAGAAACTTTTTTGCAGTGCGCTGTAAGAGAACTTCGGGAAGAAACGGGTTTAATGGCCGATGAAGGAGATTTTGAATTGGTCGGCTTCCTGGACTTCCATTTTAGTGCCGCACCTGAACTGGATCACATCGGCTACGTCTACATCCTGCGCCACTGGCAGGGGGCGGTCTGTGAGAGCGAAGAAATGGAGCCCCGCTGGTTTGCACCTCATGACTTTCCGTACGACGAGATGTGGAAAGGCGACCGGACCTGGGTTCCCATGGTATTAAAAGAAGACTGTGTGAAGGGCATCATTACCTTTGCTCCCGATGGAGAAACCGTTCAGGATATGGAACTTCAGCCTTTTTATCCGCAGCGGCTTGAAGATTAGTTTTTTGCTGAAAGGCGGCAGACCGGAATGAATCGTGATTTCGTGATTTCACAATTTAAAAGCTATGTGGCAGATTTTGACGCTGTCGATGAGGGAATTTCGCTGAAATTCGCCCATTCTTTGCGGGTCAGCGCTTGGTGTGAAAGACTGGCAAAGGCCTTACACCTTTCGCAGGATGACGTGGATTTAGCTTGGATTATCGGTGTCCTTCATGATATCGGGCGGTTTGAACAACTGCGGGAGTACCATACGTTCATCGATTATCAGTCCATGGATCATGCAAAATATGGGGCACGGTATCTATTTCAGGATGGTCATATCCGTGATTTTTGGCAGGATGACCGTCAAGATGCTGTCATGGAAGCCGCTATTTCTCAGCATAATGTGTATCGACTGGCCGATGATTTATCTCCGCGGCAGCGACTGTTTTGTCAGCTCATCCGCGATGCCGACAAGCTTGATATCTTTAAAGTCTGTGCCGATGGCCTGCGTAAAGGTCAGAATGTGTGGCGTGTCGATGACAGCAACGTTGAAAAACAGCCTATCTCAGAGGCCGTCATGAAAGAAGCCCGGCAGAAAAAACTCGTTCCGACCCGGGTGAAAAAGACTTTTATGGATTTTTATGTCGGTACCCTTTGTTTTTATTTTGACCTCGTCTATGATGAGAGCCGGAAACTGGCTAGGGAGCAGGGGTATTTTGCAGAGCTCCTCCGTTTTCATTCACAAAATCCGGACAGTGAGGCGAAATTGAATGAAATACGCTGCCTCATCCAAGGCGACTGAATTTTTCCGACATCTCGATGTCGGATCCTATCAATACATAATGGAGGGCCTATCAACGTGGAAATTTTGATTACTGGCGGTGCCGGGTTTATTGGATCGCATATCTTGGAAGCTTTACAGGGGCGGCCGGATATAAAGGTCGTCGTTTTCGACAATTTATCCGGCGGGTCCCGCGAACATGTGCCGGCCGGGATGGAATTGATTGAAGGCGATGTCTGCGATCAAGACGCTGTTGACGCCATTTTTAAAAATCATTCTTTTTCAGCCGTCATCCATTTGGCGGCCCAGACGATGGTTCCGTTCTCTGTATCGCAGCCGATTGTCGATTGCCGGATTAATTTAGAAGGCGTCCTTCAGGTCTTGGAAGGATGCCGAAAATACAAGGTCCCGCACATTCTCTTTTCATCGAGTGCTGCCGTTTATGGGGATAATTTAAATATTCCTCTGGATGAAGGAGAGCACTTGGTGCCGACGTCGCCTTACGGCATTACCAAGATGACGACGGAACACTACTTGAGAGTATATCATGAGCTCTATGGGTTGGACGCTACGGTGTTTCGCTTTGCCAATGTCTATGGTGAACGGCAGGGGGAAAAAGGCGAAGGCGGTGTCGTCAGCATTTTCTGTAAACTCTTATCGGAAAATCAAGGGATTACCGTCTATGGTGACGGCAATCAGACGCGGGATTTCGTCTATGCCGGTGATATTGCCCAGGCTATTATCCGGGCCCTGCCTCTTACGGGCTATCATACGATAAACGTCTCGACCGGAACCGAAACCAGCATCAACGAACTGATCGAAAGCTTTGAAAAAGCCGTGGGTCATGCCGTTCCTGTTGACTATAAGGCTGCGCGTACCGGCGATATCCTGCGGTCGGTCTTAAGTAATAAGGCTTTGGAATCGCTCCTTTCCTTTGTGCCTCCGACGGATCTTGCCGAAGGGATTCGCCGCACCTACGAGTGGTACCGTCGTGCCGCTGCTAAGTGAAGGGCAGCGCCTTGACAGGTATGGTAAAACATGACACAATTAATTAGATATGCCTATATAAGTATACAGGAGGAGAGCTCATGGCAGATGATAGAATCATTGTGGCTTTGGATGTCCATTCACTGGAAGACCTGAAGAAGCTCGTAGAAACACTGGGCGACCGTGTTTCTTTTTATAAAGTCGGCATGGAACTGTTTTACAGCGCCGGACCCGATGCGGTGCGGTACTTAAAGGATCAGGGAAAACACGTTTTCCTCGATTTGAAAGTACACGACATTCCCAATACTGTCGGTCAGAGTATTCGTGCCTTGACCCGCCTTGGCGCCGATTTCATGACCCTTCACGGGACCGGAGGCCGGGCTATGATGGAAGCGGCAGCCGAAGCCGTCCATGATGAAGCGGAAAAATTAGGCATCGAACGGCCGCGTTTGTTGGCAGTTACGGTATTGACCAGCATCGATGAAGACGCTTGGAAAGAAATCGGCGGTCGAGACTGCATTGCTGATTCGGTAAAGAATTTAGCGAAAATTGCCAAAGAAGCCGGTATCGATGGTACCGTATCGTCGCCGTATGAAGCCAAGGAAATCCGTTCGATGAACGGGCCGGACTTCCTCATCGTCACGCCGGGCATTCGGCCGACTTTTGCCGTTGCCAATGACCAGAAGCGCTTCACGACGCCGTCTCAGGCACTGTGCGACGGGGCTTCCCATTTAGTTATCGGCAGGCCGATTACCAAAGCGGACGATCCGAAAGAGGCAGCCGCAAAGATTTTAGCAGAAATTCAGGGGGTATAATTCATTATGTTGACAGAAGAAGAAGTAAGACAGTTATTAGTCGAAACCAAGGCCGTATTGGAAGGTCATTTTCTCTTGACATCGGGACTGCACAGCCCGCTGTATGTCGAAAAATTCAATGTCCTTCAGCATCCGGAATATACGGAAAAGCTTTGTAAGGAACTGGCTGAACGCTTTAAGGATCAGAATGTACAGACCGTTATGGGACCCATGACCGGCGGCATCCTCTTGGCTCATGAAGTCGGCAAAGCTCTCGGAACGCGGGCTATCTTTACCGAACGGGAAAAGGGCGTCATGACCTTGCGCCGCGGTTTCCATATCGAACCGGGTGAACGGGTCCTTATCGTCGAAGATATCGTAACCACCGGCGGATCGGTTCAGGAAGTCGTCGATGTCGTTAAAAAAGCCGGCGGCGTCATCGTCGGTGTCGGCCTCCTCGTCGACCGCAGCGGCGGCAAGGCTGAATTCGGCGTGCCGAAAGACAAGGTTCAGGCCCTGCTTCACTTGACGGTTCCGACGTACAAGCCGGAAGAATGCCCTCTGTGCAAACAGAGTATCCCCATGACAGAACGGGGAAGCCATCATTTAAAATAATCTGGGTCAGGAGTTGTTTTATCCATGGAAATGTTATCGGCCATCGCCCCGTTTTTTGTGGCCGGTTTGATGGGGACCATCTTTGCCCGCTTTACGGGAATGAATATGAGCATGTGTGTCCTCCTCCTGTTTTTGTATATGGGAGCCAAACCGGTCGAAGCTATCTCGGCTATGTTGATGTTTAACGTCTTTACGTATTTTACCGTCTATTCGCAGCTCCACGTCATGCGGATCAAAAGCTTTGCCTTTTTCCCCGGCGTGCGGCTGGCCATTCCCATCTTGATTACCGTCGGAGTGGCAGCACTGAATCCCTTTGTCGGTATCGCCTTCTTTATCCTCGTGTTCCTGCTGGAAATCTTTGCGAAGATTTACCGGGAAATGAATCCCAAGTCACGGCCTTCGAAGTGGCAAATCGTCCAGATGGTCATTCCCGCCGGTGTCTTAGTGACGATAGGCGCGGCTGCAGTTCAGTTCATTCCGGAAAATTATTACTATATTGTCGGCGGCGTTGCCATTTTGCTGTATGCTGCCATCATGTGGCGCATGGGCGATCGGCGCAAGGGCACGGCTTGGTGGGACAAATGGCTCTACCTGTCGGCTTTGCTTACCGGCCTCAGCGGCATCGATGGGACGGATTGGCTTACGGCTATGCGCCGCAATCCTGAATCGGTCCTGTCTAAATGCTTCCCCATCGTCATCAATGGGGCCATGTTGATTGCCCTGGTGGCCTCTTACGCCATGTACCGTTATTTTTCAATCGGCGCCTTATTTGCCACCATCGGTACGGCTGTCGGTATTCGCCTGTTCGGTCTATATGAACATTCCGGTAAGGGCAGCTTCTCGTACCTCACCCTGGGAGTCGCCGTCTTGACAGCCTTAGTATTCATGATCGTCCAGCCTGTACCCCACGGATTCCCCATCTTGCCTATGGCTGATGAAACAGGTTTCTTTAGCTTTTAAATGAGTGAGAATGCATCGTCTTGATGGGGTTCTCCTTGCATTAGGTATGAGCCATCCGTAAATATCATAATAATGTGCCATCCCCTTACGTTAGATTTAAGGATATAACGTAAGGGGATATTTTTTAGAAAAGTGTAGTTAGAAGCTAGAGAGCCGTTGTCATAAATATTTACAAGGGAGACAGGATATGGGACCTTAGCGAACGAATATAATAAAGATAGAGAGCATAAGGCGATTTTGTGAATACGGCAGTAATCGTGGCGGCCAAGGGGGCGTTCGGTTCTGTCGAATCGAAACCGGGGAAGATCATCTTTTACAAGTGAGTGTGGAGATGAACTTTTGCTTACCGTATGTTACTTGGAAAATATATAATACTTTGCAAGGTCTGAGGAGGTACGATTGATGTTCGATAAATCTGAGTTAGCGGACGTTCTGGTTCGATACAAGAAAGATTTCTTGCCTAAGCGCTGGGAAAGGGAAAAATACAAATGGGAAGCGGTTAAATGCTTTCAAGACAACTGGGATACAGAGGCGGCTGATTTTGCCGCCATGCTGGAAAAATCCCTGGCCGAGACCGATAATCTGCTTACTTCTAGGAATAACTTTCCCAAAGGTATGATTACCGGATTTGCCAAGAATGCTCCCGAGGAAGTCCGTGCCATGTATAGGGACCTCTTTGATGAGCGTAAGGAAGTCTATGATCGCATTGCTGCCTTTAAGAAACAGTCTTCTGTTCTGCGCGATACATACGGCAACGGAGCTAAACAGCACTATCAAAATGAAAATGCCATAACAACCTATCTTTGGCTGCGGTATCCGGATACATACTATATTTATAAGCTCAGCGAGGTAAAAAAAGTAGCTGATGTCTTAAACAGTGATTATCGGTTTAAGAAGGGAGCCTATAGGGATAACCTTCAACATTTTTATAAATTCTATGATGAAATCTGTGCGGAACTGAAGCAAGATACGGAGCTGGTGGAGCTCTTTCGAAATCATCTTACCGATGACTGCTATCCGGATCCGGAGTTGAAAACACTGACCTTCGATGTCGGCTTCTATATCAGTCGGGACTATTCCAAAGACGATAGGAATGAACATGATGGATGGTGGCCGAAAGCCTCGGAGTATGATCCGGGATTGACGGAAGAGGAATGGGTGATGCTCTTGCAGGATACGGAGGTCTTTAACGAAAGTTGCCTCCAAATTATGAAACGGCTCAAAGATTCTGGCGGAGAAGCTACCTGCACCGAGCTTTCTAGTAAATACGGAGAATCAAAGAATTTCTATAATACGAATTCATCTGCCTTGGCAAGGCGAGTCGCGGAAAAGACCGGTTGTCCCCTGCCGCCGGATCGCAATTCCAGAGACTCCAAATGGTGGCCTGTTCTGTATGTCGGAAAATACGCATCCAAGAAGGATGGAGGCGGTTTTATATGGAAACTTCGTTCGCCACTTTCTAAGGCACTTGATCACATTGATTTGAGCGGCGTCGATCTCTCCGCAGCGTCTGATGATGAAAAGGCTGAACCTTCCTACTGGTGGATGAATGCCAATCCAAAAATCTGGAGTTTTTCTGACCTCTCAGTCGGCGAAGTGGAGGCCTATACACTATATAACGAAAACGGACATAAGCGAAGAATATTCCAGAATTTTATCGATGTCAAGGCCGGTGATCTCGTCATCGGATACGAAGCGAATCCGGTAAAGCAGATTGTTGCCCTTGTCCGGGTTAAGGCAGAAAATGATGGAAAGAAGATATTTTTTGAAAAGACCGAAGGCTTGTCATCTCCTATCGATTACCAGATACTCAAGGCCAGTCCGGAACTAAAGGAGATGGAATTTTTCCGGAATTCGAATGGCAGCTTTTTTAGGTTAACCAAGGATGAGTATGACTTCATCATGGATATGATTCGCGATGAGAATCCGCTGCATCCGGACGTGGCACCGAGTCGTTATACAAAGGATGATTTTCTGTCGGAAGTCTATTTGACCGAGGAGGACTATGATCGTCTGACAGAAGTGCTGCTTAATAAGAAAAACGTCATCCTGCAGGGAGCGCCCGGCGTCGGAAAGACATTCTGTGCCAAGAGGTTGGCGTATTCTCTGATGGGGGAAAAGAACGAAAGTCAAATTGAATTCATTCAGTTCCATCAGAGTTATTCCTATGAAGATTTCATGATGGGATACAAGCCGAATGAATCGGGCGGTTTTACGTTGAAAACCGGTGTATTTTACCGGTTCTGTCAGAAGGCTGCCAATCAACGGGATAAAAAATTCTTCTTTATCATTGATGAGATCAACCGCGGCAATCTGAGTCAAATTTTTGGGGAGCTGTTGATGCTGATTGAAAAAGACTACCGTGGTAAGACGGCGACCTTGGCCTACAATGGCATGCCCTTTTCCGTTCCGGAGAACCTTTATATCATCGGCATGATGAATACGGCTGACCGAAGCCTGGCCATGATTGATTATGCCTTGCGGCGGCGGTTCAGCTTCTTCGAACTCGAACCGGGCTTTGAGTCCAAGGGGTTCAGCGACTATAAAGCTGCGATGGATAACGAAACCTTTGATGAACTCATTTCCAAGGTCATCGAACTCAATGAATCGATCCGGCGAGATAAGTCCCTCGGGAAGGGATTCTGTATCGGACACAGCTATTTTTGCGGCAAGACGAAAGATACTTGTACCGATAGCTGGATGCAGGCTGTTGTAGATTATGACATTCTGCCTATGATTTCGGAATACTGGTTTGACGAGGACAGCAAGATACAGCACTGGGATAATATCCTCCATGGAGTATTCCAATGACCAGGGATAGAAGCATATTCATAAAAAACATCTATTATATGTTGTCCTACGCCTTTACCATACTAAAACAATCTACCTACGAGACTATCGAGAAAGAGCCTTTTGATAATATCCATAACCTCTTTGCGGCGATTCTTGCCAAAGGAATCGGACGGCAGCTCAAGCAAGGCCTTTATCGAGAGTATACCCATCGCGTGAAAAATCGGCACGTCGTTCGTGGGAAAATTAATATGCCCGGGACGATGAGGAACCGCTTGCAGCACCGCCTGGTTGTTACCTGTGACTATGGAGAACTTTCCGAGGACAATCGGCTCAATCAGATTCTAAAATCGACGGTCATCCTGCTGTTGAAACAGAAGGATGTGCAGGACAAGTACAAGGCAGAACTCAAGAAGGAAATGCTGTTTTTTTCAAATGTAGCCGAGATTGATCTAAAACAGGTCCGCTTTTCGGACATTCGCTTTCAGCGCAACAACCGCACATATCAGATGCTGCTTGCCATTTCCCAACTTCTGACAGAAGGTTCACTTCTGACAACAGAACCGGGCGAGTACCGTCTGATGGGATTTTTGGATGGGCAGCGGATGAGCCGATTGTATGAAAAATTCATTCTCGAATATTATGCACAGGAATTTGGACAGCGGATAAAAGGGTTCTCGGCCCGGGCGTCGCAGATACCTTGGCAGCTCGACGACGGCTTTGATGCCCGGCTTCCGATCATGCAGACAGATATTACGTTGACGTACGGAGGTCAGACCCTCATTATCGATGCCAAATATTACGAGCGGATATGGCAGTCACGTTTTGATGTAGAGACCCTTCATTCTGGGAATCTGTATCAGATTTTTACGTATGTGAAGAATAAAGAGGCCGCAGTTGCCGGAATGGGGCATCGGGTTTCCGGAATGCTGCTCTATGCAAAGACCGAGGAAGATATTGTGCCGGACAATGTCTATCACATGAGCGGCAATCAGATTTCTGTACAGACACTGGATTTGAATCAGGAATTTCCGAAGATTGCAGAACAACTGGACCGTATTGTAAGAGACCATTTCGGGATATGGTAAATTCCTTTGCAATTTATGGGACTGGATCAGTCCGAAAGAAGGAAAATATACTTCTTTGTCGAAATATATAAGCATATGTCATTATCTATCGCTTATTTTTAGATGGGAGGGGGAATCCCTTATGAAAAAGTGTCTGATGGCGGCCCTGTTTATGGCGGCCTTGGCAGTGAGTCCGGTTTTTGCTTTTAATGAAGGTCCGGTCATGGGCCCTTATGTATCGGCACCGGGATTGACGGCAATCCAGCAGTGTAAGCTTACCGTTGCCGGAAAGGTCATGGATCCCGCCGACGGAGCCGTCCTGCAAAAAGGCGATGTGGTCATGATTCCGCTGCGTAAGGTTGCCGAACAGTTAGGTTATACGGTAAATTGGGATCCGACCGACCAGAGTGTCCGCGTCGAAATGAACATTGCCTATATCATCATCAAGCCCGGAGAAGACTGGTACGAACGCATCGGGACGATTAAGAAGATTAATTTGAACCGCATCTTCCAGTACGGCACGGGACCGGTCAATGTCAACGGCACGATGTACGTACCGGCACAGCTTTTTGAAGCCCTTTATAATAATGTGTCTATTTCTCCGCAGGACGTAACGATTACGCCGGCCGACCAGGTTTAAAAAACATTCGGTTCCACGGAAGACCCTGAAAAAATTCTTGACTTTATAGGCCATGGCCGATAAAATAGATAGAGAATATACGACAGTCCTGTGAGGCTGTGTGATTCTTATACTTCTAGCTTGTACCTTTAATATAGTCCGGAGAGGCTACAAAGGGACATATTTTGCCATGCTTAGAATATGACCTTTGCCCTGCGGCAGAGGTCTTTTTTTTTCAAGGAGGATTCGATGGTTAATATACAGGGCAAGAGCCTGTTGGGACTCCAGGGAGTGCCGAGGGAAGAAATTGAATTGATCTTGCGGGTTGCAAAGAAAATGAAGGCCGTCGTCAAGAGTGACAATAAGAAATTGTCCTTGCTCAAAGGCAAGTCGGTGGTCAACATGTTTTGGGAACCGAGTACCCGTACCCGCGGTTCTTTTGAAATGGCTGCCAAGTATCTCGGAGCCGACGTCATCAATTTTACGCCCCGAGGAAGTTCCATTCAAAAAGGGGAAAGCTTCCGCGACACCCTCTTAACGGTGACAGCCATGGGGGTCGATGCCATCGTCATGCGTCAGAAGCAGGAAGGATCGCCGAGCTTTGCTCAGCGCTGTGTCGATCCGATCATCATCAACGCCGGTGACGGTGCTCACGAACATCCGACGCAGGGACTCCTCGACATGTTCACCATTCAGGAAGTAAAAGGCCGCATCGAAGGGTTGAAGGTCGTCATCGTCGGCGACATCGACCACGGCCGCGTAGCACGGTCCAACATTTACGGCCTCAAGACGATGGGGGCAGACGTACACCTCGTCGGTCCGCGGACGCTGCTCCAGCCGGAATTGGAAGCCATGGGCGTCACCGTTCATTACGACTTGAAGGAAGCCCTAAAGGATGCGGACGTCATCAACGTCCTGCGTATCCAGAAGGAACGCCAGGGTATCGGATTCTTCCCCAGCGCCGGTGAATATAACTCGCTGTTTGGTATCAAGAAAGACCGCCTCAAATGGGCGAAAGACGACGTTCTCGTCCTTCATCCGGGCCCGATGAACCGGGGCATCGAAATTGATTCCGACGTTTGCTACAGCGAACATTCTTCGATTCAGGAACAGGTCATGAACGGCGTATCGGTCCGTATGGCCGTATTATATCTGACAATTATGGGAGGCGATGACGTTGACATTACTCGTTAAAGGCGGCAGAGTGATCAATCCGGCCATGCAGCAGGACGAAATTTGTGATATCCTCATTGAAAATGGAAAAATTAAAGAAGTTGGAGCTAATTTAGCAGCGGACAGCGCTGAAGAAGTTTTCGATGCTTCGGGTCTCGTCGTAGCACCGGGCTTCATCGATATGCACGTCCATCTCCGTCAACCGGGCCAGTCGGGCAAGGAAACGATTGAAACGGGGACTAAGGCAGCGGCTGCCGGCGGCATTACCCGCGTTGCCACTATGCCTAACACGAAACCGGTCATCGACTCGGCTATTGTCGTCGACGGCTTGAAGTATAAGATTGAACATGAAGCTAAGGTTAAGGTAGAAATCATCGGTGCTATTTCCAAAGGCCAACAGGGCCAGGAACTCTCAGCTATGGGCGCTATGGCCAAAGAAGGGGTCGTCGCCTTTTCCGATGACGGTCACTACGTAGAAAATTCCGACTTCATGCGTAAAGCCATGGAATATGCCAGCATGTTCCATAAGATCATCATCGACCACTGCGAAGATGACAACCTCATCGAAGGCGGCAATATGCACGAAGGCGTCGTATCTAACGAACTGGGCATGAAGGGCCGTCCGGCCGTTGCCGAAGATATCGCCGTTGCCCGCGATATCTTCCTGGCTGAAGCGACGGGGACGCCGGTCCACATCGCCCACATCAGCACCAAGAACGCCGTCGACCTCGTTCGGCAGGCTAAAAAGCGCGGCGTCAAGGTTACGGCTGAAGTCACGCCGCAGCACCTCATCTTTACCGATGAAGCCCTGCGGACCTTTGAAACACGCTACAAAATGAATCCTCCCATTCGCTCGGACATCCACCGCGATGCCTGCGTCGAAGGCTTGGTAGACGGTACCATCGATGCTGTCGTTACCGACCATGCTCCTCATGAATGGGAAGAAAAAGACCAAGAATTCAATTTGGCGCCCAGCGGCTTTGTCGGCCTTGAAACGAGTGTCGGCGCCATGCTGACGCATTTGTATCATACGGGTATCATCGATCTCATGAGTCTGGTCAATGTCATGTCGACGGCCCAGGCTAAAATCCTCGGCCTCGATGCCGGCGTCATTGCACCGGGGAAGGATGCTGATTTAACGATCCTTGATCTCGATAAAGAATGGACAGTCGATTCCTCGAAATTCTATTCCAAGGGAAAGTCGACTCCTTTTGATGAAATGATCTTCAAAGGGAAGGCGGCAGCTGCCATCGTCAATGGTAAATTTGTGATGAAAAACGGGGAGGTTTTATAATGAAAGGTGTCCTCATATTAGAGAACGGACAGAAATTTTACGGCAATATGCTGATGGATGAACCGGCTGTCGGCGAAGTCGTCTTCAATACCGGCATGACAGGCTATCAGGAAACCTTTACGGACCCGTCCTATGCCGGACAGATCATTACCCTGACCTATCCGATTATCGGCAATTACGGCTTGTTCCACGAAATCGAACAGGCCGATCGTCCTTATGCTGCCGGCTTCATCGTCAGTGAACTTTGTGAAGAACCGAGCAACTGGCAGAACGAAGGCCAGCTGTCTACCTTTATTATGACACACCACATCCCCTGCCTTTACGGCGTCGATACGCGTGCCATTACCCGGGCTATCCGCAGCCAGGGCGTCATGAAGGGCGTCATCGTACCGGAAACGATGGAAGAAAGCGCCATTAAAGAACTCTTTGATACGCCCCTTGAAACGCAGTTCGTAAAAAAAGTCTCAACGCGGGACATCAAGCATATGGGCGATGGCCGCTACCACGTAGCTGTCATGGACTATGGCGCTAAGGGCAATATCCTGCGTGAACTGGTCCATAACGACTGCCGCCTGACCATCTTCCCGGCCACGACCAAGGCCGAAGACGTATTGGCTGTCAATCCTGACGGTATCTTCCTCAGCAACGGCCCTGGCGACCCGAAGGATATTCCCGATATCATCGATACGGTTAAACAGCTCATGGGCAAGAAACCGATTTTCGGCATCTGCCTGGGTCTGCAGCTCATCGGTTTGGCCCTCGGCGGCAAGAGCCGCAAATTGACTTTCGGTCATCGCGGTTCCAACCATCCGGTCAAGGATATCCGCACGGGCCGGGTCTATATCACGTCTCAGAACCACGGCTATATTATCGACGAAGAATCTCTTCCGAAAGATAAGGTCGTCATTACTCACCGCAACCTCCATGACAACACCCTTGAAGGTTTTGAAGTCCCGTCCCAGAACATCATGTGCGTCCAGTACCATCCGGAAGCCTCGCCGGGACCGACGGACAATCTGTATCTGTTTACCCAATTCGTCAAGATGATGGAGGAAAAATAACATGGTAGAAGGATTGAAGAAAGTACTCGTTATCGGTTCCGGCCCTATTATCATCGGGCAGGCCGCCGAATTTGACTATGCCGGTACCCAGGCCTGCCGTGCCTTGAAAGAAGAAGGGTTGGAAGTCGTCCTCATCAACAGCAACCCGGCGACGATCATGACTGACGAAGACATTGCCGACCGCGTCTATGTCGAACCGATTTCCCTCGACTACGTTACGGAAGTCATTGAAAAAGAACGGCCCGACGGCCTTTTGGCTACCCTCGGCGGTCAGGTCGGCCTCAATATGGCCGTTCAGTTGGCCAATGCCGGCGTCCTTGAAAAATATAACGTCCAGCTTCTCGGTACGCGCCTGTCGGCTATCGAAGAAGCGGAAGACCGTGAATTATTTAAAAAGGCCATGAACGATATCAACCAGCCGGTCCCGGAAAGTGATATCTTCGAAGACGTTCCGTCGGCCATTGAATTTGCCGATAAAATCGGCTACCCGATCATTGTCCGCCCGGCCTTTACCCTCGGCGGTACCGGCGGCGGCATCGCCCACGACGAAGACGAACTGTTCATGATTGCTACCCGCGGCATCAAACTCAGCCCGATCAATCAGATCCTCGTCGAACGCTCCGTTGCCGGCTGGAAAGAAATCGAATATGAAGTCATGCGCGATAAGGCCGATAACTGCATCATCGTCTGCAACATGGAAAATGTCGACCCCGTCGGAATCCATACGGGCGACTCTATCGTCGTCGCTCCGAGCCAGACCTTGAACGATTTGCAGTATCAGATGCTGCGCACGGCATCCCTTGATATCATCCGCCGCTTGAAAATCGAAGGCGGCTGCAACGTCCAGTATGCCCTCGACCCGAACAGCAATCAGTACTACGTCATCGAAGTCAATCCTCGTGTCAGCCGTTCGTCGGCCCTGGCTTCGAAAGCGACGGGCTATCCCATCGCCAAAGTTGCCGCTAAAGTCGCAACGGGTCTAACCCTGGATCAGATTACTAACGCCGTTACGGGTAAGACGACGGCCTGCTTCGAACCGACTCTCGACTACTGCGTCGTCAAGTTCCCGCGCTGGCCCTTTGAAAAATTCGCCTTGGCCGATAAATCCTTAGGCACCCAGATGAAGGCAACAGGGGAAGTCATGTCCCTTGACCGCTGCTTTGAAGGGGCTCTTCTCAAAGCCGTTCGTTCCTTGGAAATCGGGGTCAACTACATTTCCATGAAGAAGCTGGAAAGCAAGTCCCTCATCGACATCGTCGAACTTTTGCAGAAACAGGATGATGAACGGCTGTTCGTCGTCGCTCAGGCCCTGCGCCTCGGTATCAGTGAAGAAAAGATCCACTACATCACCGGTTACGACCTGTGGTTCCTCCATAAAATCAAAAACATCATCGACGTCGAATTCGACCTGCAGCGCAACAACCTGACCATCGACAACGTTCGTTTGGCCAAACGCTACAGCATGCCCGACGCCGTCATCGCCGGATTTACGAAAAAGACGGAAGAAGAAGTCCGTCAGTTCCGCGCCGACCACGGCATTACGCCGACGTTTAAGATGGTCGATACCTGCGCGGCTGAATTTGAAGCGGCTACGCCGTACTACTATTCCTGCTACGCTACGGAAGATGAAGTCAAGCCCCTCGGCAAGAAGAGCGTCATCGTCCTCGGTTCGGGCCCGATCCGCATCGGCCAGGGGATTGAATTCGACTATTGCTCGGTCCACTCCGCCTGGGCCCTGCGCAAGGCCGGTATGAACAGCATCATCATCAACAACAACCCGGAAACGGTCAGCACCGACTTCGATACGTCGGACAGCCTGTACTTTGAACCGCTCATGGTCGAAGACGTCATGGCTGTCGTCGAAAAAGAAAAGCCCGTCGGTGTCATCTGCCAGTTCGGCGGCCAGACGGCCATCAACTTGGCGGCGCCCCTGGCTAAGCGCGGCGTCACCGTCCTCGGCACCTCTGTCGACGGCATGGACCGGGCAGAAGACCGGGAACGCTTCGACGAAGTCCTGGCTAAACTGAACATTCCTCGTCCGGACGGCCGCATTGCGACCAGCGATAAAGAAGCCATGAAGGTCGCTTCGGAATTGGAATTCCCTCTCATCGTCCGCCCGTCATACGTCCTCGGCGGCCGGGCTATGGAAATCGTCTATAATGAAAAGGAATTGGAACGCTATCTCCGTGAAGCCGTCATCGCTTCGCCGGACCATCCGATTCTCATCGACGAATACATGGTAGGCCGTGAAGTCGAAGTCGACGCTGTCGCCGACGGAACCGACGTCTACATTCCGGGCATCATGGAACAGGTAGAACGAGCCGGCGTCCATTCCGGTGACTCCATTGCCGTATACCCGCCGCAGCACCTCGACGACGATATGATCGCCCAGATCGTCGACTATACGACCCGCATTTCTCTGGAACTCCAGGTCAAAGGCTCGGTCAACATCCAGTTCGTCGTATCGCGGGGCAAATTGTACATCATCGAAGTCAATCCCCGTTCGAGCCGTACCGTTCCTTTCCTCAGTAAGGTAACGCACTTCCCAATCGTTGAAATCGCAACCCGCATCGCCCTCGGCGAAACCTTGAAGGATATGGGCATCCACAGTGGCCTCATGCCGGCGAAGAATCACGTTGCTGCCAAGGCTCCGGTATTCTCCTTCAGCAAGATCGGCCTGGCTGAAATCGCCCTCGGACCTGAAATGAAATCGACAGGCGAAGTCATGGGCATCGGCCACTCCTATTCGGAAGCCTTGTATAAGGCCGTCAACGGCGCCAAGATGAAGATTCCTGCCGGCGGCACGATTTTGGTTACCGTCGCCGACCGCGATAAAGCCGAAGCCCTGCATCTGGCAGAAGGCTTTAAAGAACTCGGCTATCACATCATTGCCACCGAAGGTACCGGATCCTACTTCAACGATCACGGCATGCCCGTCGATATCGTCCGCAAGATCCATGAAGGCGGTCAGAATATCGCTACCATGATCCGCAACGGTAAAATCGATTTGGTCCTCAATACCCTGACCTACGGCAAGCATCCCGAACGTGACGGCTTTAACCTCCGCCGCATGGCTGTTGAATTGGCCGTTCCCTGCCTGACCTCGTTGGATACGGCTCGCGAAGTCCTGCGCGTCTTTGCCAATAAAGGCAAGAACGACGGCTATCATCACGTTGCAGCCCTTCAGGACTACGATATGGAATAAACCTTTCACAGGTACAGTCTGATGATACAGAAGTCTCTCATGAATATGGGAGACTTCTTTTTTTGCCGGCAGCTTTGATATGGGTAAGGCGCTGCCGGAGACGGTTTTATCCGCATGAATTATGCTATAATAAACGTAATGACAGAAAGGATGATGATCATGAACGTAAAACACAGCTTATTGACAGCGGCCTTGGGTGCCGCCTTGACCTTTGGCAGCGTCTTCGGTGCCCAGGCCTTCTTCAACAGCCCCTTAGCGGCCAACAGTAATTACCGGCCCATTAACTTCGGCATGGGCTATGAAATGTACGTCGATCTCAGTTCCCTTGAAACGATTAAAGACAATGGACAAGGCTGGATTTTCAAGGTTAACCTCTTCCGCTCGCCGGAAGATTCGGGACGCATCGAAGGAACCTATCCCTTGACGTATAAAATCTTCCGCGGACAGGCCTGGATCTACAATGACTCGACGAATACCTGGTTGGAAATTCCTATGCGGAAGAAACAGCTGAAGCATAAGGACATTGCCGACTTCGTGACGGTCAACCTCTGCTACCGCCAGAAGACGGGCCAGTATTTAAACGATGACTATGGCTATGCTCAGGGAATGGAACGCTACTACAAGGGGGAGTAGTGCGGGATGCGGCCGTTCACATTCCGGCACCGCTAAAAGCCGGTGACTGGATCGGCGTCGCGGCACCGGCCACACATGGAGAGGGGCAGGATATTTCAAGGGCGGTGGCTCGCCTGACACAGGCCGGATACCGGGTAAAGATGATGCCGACGGTGTCCGGCTCCTACGGTTTCTTTTCCGGAACCGATGAAGCGAGAGCTCGAGATATAAACGCTTTATTCTATGACGATGACGTAAAGGCCATCGTCTGCCTTAACGGCGGCTACGGCTCGGCTCGTATCCTCGATAAGCTCGATTACGACTATATGGCGTCCCATCCGAAATGGGTCGTCGGATTCAGTGATATTACGGCCCTTCAGATAGCCTTATGGGAAAAGAGCCGCCTTATCACGGCTAACGGTCCTTTGATGGTTACCTTAGGCGGTTCGAATGATTATACAGCGGATCAATTCTTTGACGGATTAAAACGAGAATCATGGCGCGGAGTCTTGGCACTGCCGCCCGGACGAAAACTTACGACCATCACTGAGGGAACGGCCAAAGGCCCTATTGTAGGGGGGAATTTGACGATTCTTGCATCCCTCGTCGGTACACCCTATGCCCTCGACGGCACGGGGTGTATTTTGGTGCTCGAAGATACGGGCGAAAGCTCATACCGCATCGACCGGATGATGAATCAGCTCTGGCAGAGCGGTCTCTTGTCCCGTGTGTCGGCCATTGTATATGGTGATTTTACGGCATCCTCCCACGATGACGGTGACTTTACGACCGATGAAGTGCTGGATTATTATGCTCATCTGGCCCGGGTGCCGGCTGTCAAGGGACTGCCTGTCGGCCATACTGCCGATAAGGCCTTTATCCCTTATGGCCTTACTGTCTATCTTGAGGCCAATGGGACGAAAGCCTCCTTATCCTTTCAAGAATGACGTATCGTGATGAAAAGTTATAATAATAATTATGTAAAAACAATGCATATTTTATTGACAAAACATTTTAATTCAACTATAATGAATTAAAATTCAATAAAACATGAAGGTATAAGCTATTTTGAAGTATAGATTGTTTTTTTCTGGGAGTGATGCATTGTGAAGACGAAAGTATTTATAGATGGGCATGAAGGGACGACAGGTCTTCGGATTCATGAACGCCTCAGCCAGCGTCAGGATATCGAATTGATTCCCATTGCTGACGAAAAAAGAAAAGATCCCGATGCCATCCGTGCCTGCATGAAAGCCGCCGACATCGCCTTCCTCTGCCTTCCCGATGATGCGGCTGCCGAAGCCGTCAAACTGGCAGAAGGCTGTAAGGTTCGCCTCATCGATACGTCGACCGGGCGGCGGGTCGCCCCGGGGGGGACCTACGGTTTTCCGGAACTCTCTAAGGAACAGGCCAAAGCCATTGCTGCAAGCGATTTCGTCGGCAATCCCGGCTGCCACGCCAGTGGCGCCATCTCTATTTTACAGCCCTTGACGGCGGCAGGTTTGGTACCGGCCGATTATCCGGTGACGGCCTTTTCTCTGACCGGCTACAGCGGCGGCGGCAAGAAGATGATTGGCCAATACGAAAGGGATAAGAGCACCGATCTCTTGGCACCGCGGCAGTACGGCCTTAGTCAGCAGCACAAACATTTGAAGGAAATCGTTTCCATCTGCCACTTGGCACAGGAACCGGTCTTTACGCCCATCGTCGA
This sequence comes from Megasphaera sp. DISK 18, assembly GCF_001682955.1. Taxonomy (NCBI): domain Bacteria; kingdom Bacillati; phylum Bacillota; class Negativicutes; order Veillonellales; family Veillonellaceae; genus Megasphaera; species Megasphaera sp. DISK 18. The sequence continues at coordinate 5,644 of NZ_LUGJ01000035.1, read as the reverse complement.
CGACTATTACAGCGGCATGGAAGTGATGATTCCTTTCTTCAGCCAGCTCTTGACGAAGAAGGTCACAGCCAAAGATGTATGGGATATTTTAGCTGAGCATTATGACGGCTGCCCCTTCATTCATGTCCTCGACTTTGGGACCGACAAGGGTGGCTTTATCAGTGCCAATGACATGAGCGGCTACGATGACATGGAAATCGTCGTAACTGGCAACGACCAGCGCATCATGGTCACTTCTTTATTCGATAACCTGGGCAAAGGCGCTTCCGGTGCTGCCATTCAGAATATGAACCTCATGATGGGCATCGACGAGGCCACAGGATTACAGTTAAAACATTAGAAAGGTGGAATCAGTATGAGTCAGGTTTATGATAACTTTGGCGTACCGCAAGGATTTCAGGCTGCCGGTACGTACAGTGGATTATGCAGCAGCCGTGTAAAATTGGACGTCGCCATGATCGTAAGCCGACGAGACTGCTCCATCGTGACCGATACAGCGCAGGGGATGACGGCTCGTTCCGGAAAAATCCTGGTCCTGCACAATGGGACGGCCCTTCCTGAAGGAATGCGCGGTCTTGAGATTTCAAAAGAAGTCTGTCAAGCTGTCAGTACCTGTGTTGGTGAAGCTCCGGATTCGGTAGCCCTCGTCGCCAATGGAGTCAAGGGGCAGTATTTTCGCCCGTCCCTCTTGATTCACAGCTTGAACAATTTGACGGCTGGCCTCGATACAGATACTCAGCCCTTAGAAGCCGTCCTCGATAACTGTGGTGATGTGTCGTCTCAGACCGTGTCTCTTGGGGGAGACTGCGGTTCTTTACAGGGCATCGCTGCCGACGGGACGGATGACAGCGCCGGCTTATGCGTCATCATGACCGACGCGTCAGTTGACGGGACTATGATTGAAAAGGCCTTGATTCAGGTCAAGGCCGATATGGATACGGAACATTTCACCTTCATCGTCATGGCCAATGGGGGAGCCGGCGCACAGCCGGTAGGCCATGATGCTTTGGCAGGGGGAATCGAAGCGTTACTGGTAAAATTAGGCTTTCAACATGCTTTGAAAGCGTGCAGTTAAATAGGGGGAAGACAATAGATGTTTAAAAGAAGTGATCTCGTATCGGAAGATGTAAAAGCTGTGACCAATGCTCAAAAGGCACAGATTTTGATGAATGCCCTGCCATATATTAAAAAGTACAGCGGTAAAACAGTCGTCGTCAAGTACGGCGGCAATGCCATGATCAATGAAGATTTGAAACGGTCGGTCATGGGCGATATCGTTTTGTTGAATCTCATCGGCGTCAAAGTGGTTCTCGTCCACGGCGGCGGCCCGCATATTAAGTCGGCCTTGGATCAACTCGGCATTGAATCGAAGTTCATCAACGGTCTTCGGGTGACCGACGAAGCGACCATGAAGGTTGTCCAAATGGTCCTGGCCGGCCAGGTCAATAAGGATTTAGTCAATCTCATCGGATCTATCGGCGGCAAGGCTATCGGCCTCTGCGGCATCGATGACCAGATGATCAAGGTCCGCAAACAGAGCGATGAATTGGGCTATGTCGGGCGGATTACCAACGTCGACGTATCCATCATTCAAGACAACCTCGACAAGGGATACATTCCTGTCATCTCGACGATTGGGACGGATACGGACGGGCAGGCTTACAACATCAATGCTGATACGGCTGCTGCCCAGATTGCCGGGGCCCTCAATGCCGAATGTATGCTGTCCATGACCAATATCGACGGCGTCCTCAAAGACCCGTCTGATCCCGATTCACTGTTGACGGAAATCACCCTCGAACAGTCGCGGCAGTTAGAACAGGACGGCATCATCGCCGGCGGTATGATTCCCAAAGTTCAGTGCTGCACCGACGCTATCAAAGCCGGCGTCAAGCGAGTGTTCATCATCAACGGCACCGTGCCGCATGCCATCCTCATTGAAATGCTGACCGAAGAAGGTTTGGGGACGATGTTCGTCGGCCACTATTCCTTAGGAAAGTAAGGCTGTTGGGGAGAAAGGTTGTCAACCCGGATTCGGGTAAAAAGGAGATAAAAACAATGGCAGAAGATTATAAAGCTCTTGATAAAGAATATATTGTAAATGTCTACAATCGGATCGGTGCCGTCCTCGATCATGGCAAAGGGGCCACCTTATATGATGTAGACGGAAAAAAGTACATTGACCTCAGTGCCGGCATTGCCGTCAATATTTTTGGTGTCTGTGACGATGAATGGATTCAGGCCGTCGAAACACAGCTCCATAAATTGAGTCACATTTCAAACGTCTTCTATACGGAACCGCAGACCATCCTGGCGGAAAAACTCTGCCAAAAGACGGGCATGAAGAAGGTATTCTTCTCAAACTCCGGTGCTGAAGCTAATGAATGTGCCATCAAGACGGCTCGGAAATATTCTCATGACAAATACGGTGACGGCCGCCATACGATCATCACCTTGAAAAACAGCTTCCACGGCCGTACCTTAGCGACATTGACGGCCTGCGGCCAGGAATCACTGCATCAGGATTTCGGTCCCTTCGTCGACGGTTTCGTCTATGCCGAAGCCGACAATTTTGACGATGTCAAACACTTATGCGAAACGAATAAGGTCTGCGCCATCATGATGGAAATGGTTCAGGGTGAAGGCGGCGTCCATCCTCTCGATAAGGACTTTGTCAAAGAGGTCGCAGCTTACGCCAAGGCTCATGACATCTTGATCGTCGTCGATGAAGTCCAGACCGGCAACGGCCGTACGGGCTATCTCTATGCCTATATGGGCTACGGCATTGAACCGGATATCGTCTCGACGGCTAAGGCCATCGGCGGCGGCCTGCCCTTGGGGGTCACCCTCTTTGCCGCTTCGACAGAGAAAACCTTGACCGACCATACCCATGGCTCGACCTTTGGCGGCAACCCAATCTGCACGGCCGGCGCTATTTCCATCATCGACCGCCTGACGCCGGAATTGATGGAAGAAGTACAGAAAAAAGGTCAGTATATCAAAGAAGAACTGGAACCGTGCCAACACGTCGACCACGTCTCCGGTATGGGCCTCATGATCGGCATTGCCCTTAAGGATAAAGACCTGAGTGACGTCGTCGAAGGCTGCGTCGAAAAAGGCGTCCTGGTCCTTACGGCCAATGGGCTGGTCCGCCTCCTGCCGCCCCTCAACATCTCTTGGGATGACTTGAAAGAAGCCGTTGATATCGTGAAAAAAGTTATCGATCAATAAGTACCATTCATCGTTTTTGTGAAGCAGTCTCTGACGGGGCTGCTTTTTTGCTGAATATTGGGAAGGCTCGTTGCTGTATAGGGCCGCCGTCTTGCTATTGATCGGTGAATTTCGTACAATATGGCTATACCGGTAATGTGGTAGTTTTTGAAGCCCATAAGGAAGGCCATATATGAAACATTTAAAGATAGCTTACAGTTTTGACGTACAATATTATTTTGTCGACAGCGACCGGGACATCGTGCCCATCGAAGAGACGGACTTCACCGATGTTGCCGTAGCCGTCCTGTCGGACCAGGATTTTGATTATATCGATGCCATTGAGGAGACCGGTTTCGGCATCCCTATCATGGTCATCATGCCCGGCGGCGAGAAGCTGCCCGAATCGTATATCGATAAGGTCGACGTCGTCTTTACGGAAGAAATGGTCAATAAGAGCCGCTGCATTGCCGCTGCCGAACGGCTGGCCGGCCGTTATGAACAGACGGTGCTGCCGCCGTTCTTTGCCGACCTCGTCGACTATGTCAGTGAAAAGAATACGCCCTTTGACTGCCCGGGTCACCAAGACGGCTTATTTTTCAAAAAGCATCCTGCCGGACGATATCTCTATGATTTTTACGGCCCCCATATTTTCCAGTCCGATATTTGTAATGCTGACGTTACCTTAGGCGACCTTCTCATCCATGAAGGGCCGGCCCTGGAAGCCCAGGATTTTGCGGCCGAAGTCTTCCATGCCGATAAGACCTATTTCGTCCTAAACGGTTCGTCATCGGCCAATAAGGTCGTGGCCAACGCCTTATTGGCACCGGGGGACTTAGTCCTTTACGATCGAAATAACCACAAGTCCGTTGCCATCGGGGCCCTCATTCAGGCCGGTGCCGAGCCGGTCTATTTGGAGACGGCCAGAAACCCTTATGGCTTCATCGGCGGCATCGACGACCACTGCTTTGATGAAGGATATCTGCGCCAGCTGGCAGCTGAACGGAATCCTGAAAAGGCAAAATCCGAACGGCCCTTCCGCTTGGCCGTCATCCAACTCGATACCTATGACGGCACGCTGTACAACGCCCGGTACGTCGTCGACCGCATCGGCCACCTCTGCGACTACATCCTCTTTGATTCGGCTTGGGCCGGCTATGAACAGTTTATTCCTATGCTCAAGGACTGCTCGCCCCTCCTCCTCGACTTGCATGACGACGATCCGGGCATCCTCGTCGTCCAGTCGGTACATAAACAGCAGGCCGGCTTTTCTCAGGCTTCGCAGATCCATAAGAAGGATAACCACATCCACAACCAGGCTCGGTACTGTAACCATAAGGTCTTTAACAATTCCTTTATGGCCAATGCCTCGACGAGTCCTTTTTATCCCATGTTTGCTACCATTGCCGTCAACGCCAAAATCCATGCCGGTGCCGCCGGCCGAAAGATGTGGCTGGACTGCGTGAAACTGGGCATCGATGCCCGAAAAGATATCCTGCGCCGCTGCCATTATATCCGGCCCTTCGTCGCACCTGCCGTTCATGGCAAACCTTGGCAGGAGGGGGATACGGATGAGATGGCCCATGATTTGGCTTACTTTACCTTCGAGCCCGACGCCAAATGGCATGCCTTTGAAGGTTATGGAGAAGGTCAGTATCGTGTCGATCCCTGCAAGCTCTTACTTACGACACCCGGGATCGATGCTGAATCGGGAGAATATGAAGATTTCGGAATCCATGCCAATATTCTGGCGACGTACCTTCGGGGAAATGGCGTCATCCCGGAAAAGTGCGACTTGAACTCGATCTTGTTCCTTTTGACACCGGCCGAAAATAAGAACAAGATGCGCCTCCTCGTATCCCAATTGGTCCGCTTTGAACGCTTCGTCGATCACGACGTCCCCATGCAGGAAGTCCTCCTCGGCGTCTACAATTCCCATCCCGACCGCTATGCCGGCTATACGATACGACGCCTTTGCCAGGAAATGCACGATTTTTATAAATCTCATCATGTAAAAGATTTACAGAAAAAATTGTTCCGTCGGGAATACTTCCCGGAATATGTCATGAGTCCCCAAGAAGCTCATCACGCCTTCGTCCGCGGGCAGGGCGAATTGGTTTCCTTGGACAACATCGAAGGCCGCATCGCCCTTGAAGGGGCCCTTCCGTATCCGCCGGGCGTCCTCTGTGTCGTCCCGGGTGAACGCTGGTCAAAGACGGCGGTTCAGTATTTCAAGGCCCTCGAAGAAGGGTTGAACGAACTGCCCGGTTTTGCCTCGGAAATCCAGGGCGTCTATTTGGAAAAAGAAGACGACGGCCGTATCCATGCTTATGGCTACGTCCTAAAAGAATAAGCTTGTACATGAAAAAAAGGTTCTATAATAAATGTTGGGGTCTTGTGGACACTCCGGTTCACAAGACCCCTTGTTTTATAT